>JAJUFY010000450.1 GCA_029263635.1 Ectothiorhodospiraceae bacterium
ATTTGCCTTTTCTTTGATTCAATTTCATAGTTATTTCGTACTCTTTTTAGATAAAATCCATCCCGTAACGACGGGCGGCATTGACAGCGGCAGCCGCATGGGCCGGACTCCTAGCAGGCTGTTGAAGAAGTTGCTCGGACGGCTTCGTCGCCAAGGTTATAGGCGAAGTCGATCCGGAGAGATCCGTCGTCGAGTAGCTCGGCGGATCCGGAGCCGGTGACTTCGTCCATCTCGTCGAAGCCAGCCCAGGTGAAGAAGATGAGGGACGGGGCGTATTCGAGGTCCAGGCCGGCCTGCATGGCACCGAAGGCAATTTCGCCGCGGCCGCCGGCCTTGATGATCATCATGGCCGGCGCGATCAGGTCGAGGTACTGGTTATCCCAGATGTCGGCCTCGACGATCCGCCAGCGGCCGATGAACGGGCCCATCGGCGCGGTCACGGCGAGGCTCCGGCCAGCAGCTTGGGTAGCCGCACCAGGTTGTAGGCGGCAGCCGCAAAGGTGAAGGCCAGGTCCACGCGCGCGCGGCCGCGGAACCGGGTCTTGCGCAGACAGGCGACCGTCTTGATCCAGCCAAAGGCCTCCTCGATCCGCTTGCGGATGCGCTGGCTCGTTGGGTAGCCGGCATGTCGGGTGGTTCGCCCATCGATCGCCGAGCGGCGGCCGCTGGTGTTCTGCGCGACGTGCGGGCGCACGTTGAGCTCGCGCAGCTCCATCACGAAGTCCTTGGTGTCGTAGCCCCTGTCGGCGCCCAACGTGATTGCCCGCGCCCGCTCGCCATGGGCCTCGATCATTTCCAGCGCGGCCAGCCGCTCGGCATGGCCGGAGACCTTGGTCAGCCGGGTGTCGACGATCAGCCCGGAGCGGTTCTCCATCAGGCCGTGGCCGATGAAGCACAGCCTCGCCTCCATCCCGGGACCCTTGCGGTACAGCAGGGCGTCGGGGTCCGTTGTGCTGGCATGCGTCGCGTTCGAGCGCTTCCGACCCTTGAAGTCCACCGCAGCGTTGCGACCGCCGTCGCCGGCGTCGCCGTCCGGAGGGTCATCGCCGGGATCCTTCGGCTTGAAGCTCTTGAGCGAGGCCCAGGCCTCGATCAGCGTGCCGTCGACCGAGAAGTGTTCGGTCGACAGCAGCCGCTTGACCCGCGGCTGTGCCAGCAGCGCCGCCAGGAACTGGGCAGCGATGTCGCCATCAAGCAGCCGGTCGCGGTTCTTGGAGAAGGTCGAGTGGTCCCACACCGCATCGTCCACGCCGAGCCCCACGAACCAGCGGAACAGCAGGTCGTACTCCAGCCGCTCCATCAGTTGGCGCTCCGAGCGGATCGAGTAGAAGGCCTGTAGCAGCATCGCCCGCAGCAGCCGCTCCGGCGCGATCGACGGCCGGCCCAGCCCGGAGTAGAGCGCCGCAAAGTCGCCCGACAGGCTCTCCAGAGCCGCGTTGGCGATCTCCCGGATCGCGCGAAGCGGATGATCCCGCCGAACCCGCGCCTCCAGATCCACATAGGAGAACAGCTCTCCCGACCGGCTATCCCCGCCCCGCATCGATCTCTCTCTCGGCCCTCGACACGGCCAAGTGAATCATGTTCAGCCCGTGCCGGTCATCGGGTTTTTCAACAGCCTGCTATTGCAGCGGCTTCATCCAAAATGTGCATGTTCAGCCGGGTGCCG
>JAJUFY010000139.1 GCA_029263635.1 Ectothiorhodospiraceae bacterium
AGGCCCTGATCGAGGAGCAGGAGGATCCGTTCGTCGCCAAGGGCCTGCAACTGCTGGTCGACGGCTCCGAACCGGAAGCCATCCGGCGGGTACTGGAGGTCGAGCTGGAAACCCGGGAACACCAGGAGCAGCAGGCAGCCAAGGTGTTCGAGGCAATGGGCGGCTACGCGCCCACGGTCGGCATCATCGGTGCCGTGCTCGGCCTGATCCATGTGATGAGCAATCTCTCGGAGCCGAGCAAGCTGGGCCAGGGCATCGCCGTTGCCTTTGTCGCCACGATCTACGGCGTCGGCTCGGCCAATTTCATATTCCTGCCGATCGCGAACAAGCTGAAGGGGTTGCTGCACGCCCAGATGCGCAGCTGGGAAATGCTGATCGAGGGATTCACCTCGATCGCTGAGGGCGAAAACCCCCGGGCGATCGAAACCAAGCTGCGGGGCTATTTCATCGAGCCGAGCGCGTAGCGCCGGTTTGCTGGCGCGGATGTTGTCCGCTCGGCCAGATGGCTTTCGGGAGCCCGTACGGCGGGGCAAGTTGCTGACAGGAAATGGTGATGGCACGTCGGCGTAGGCAAGAAGAGCGTGAAAATCATGATCGGTGGATGGTGTCCTACGCCGATTTCATGACGCTGCTGTTTGCCTTTTTCGTCGTCATGTATGCCATTTCCAATGTCAACGAAGGCAAATACAAGACCTTGTCCGATGCGCTGCTGAGCGCCTTCAATGCCCAGCCTCGCACCCTGGAGCCGATTCAGATCGGCCAGCTGGCTCGGACCCGGGACTCCAGCGACCTGCCCATCCAGGGGATTCCGCGCACCGTGATCCTGCCCGAGGTCGGCGTCGGTCACGACAGCCCGGGACACGGCGAGGGCGGGCTGTCGAGCCTGGATCCGGCGACAGCGCTGGCCGCTATCAGCGAGCAGTTGGTCGACGAGCTCGAGCCGCTGATCAGCCAGGAGCTGGTGAAAGTCCGCCGCAGCGAGTTGTGGCTGGAAGTTGAGATCAATACCAGCATTCTGTTCCCGAGCGCCTCGGTGGTCCTGTCGGACGAGGCGGAGGCGCTGCTGCGACGGCTGGCCAACATACTGAAGCCGTATCCCAACCCGATCCGGGTGGAAGGCTTTGCCGATGCGCTGCCGATCAATACCACCCAGTTCGCGTCCAATTGGGAGCTGTCGGCTGCCCGCGCAGCCCGGGTGGTACGGCTGCTGGGCGAGGAAGGCGTTGATCCGACACGCATGGCGGCGGTCGGGTTCGGGGAATACCGGCCGGTGGCCGATAATCGCACCACGGACGGTCGTCGGCAGAATCGTCGCGTCGCGCTGGTGGTGCTGGCCGGCCACGACAGTCGCTACCTGATGGATGTGGAGCGCGCGAGCAGCGAGATCCGGTTGCCGGGCGGGCTGACAGCACCAGGAGTTGGGCGATGAAGGTCTGGGCGGTCGCCAACCAGAAGGGTGGCGTCGGAAAAACCACCACCACGGTCAATCTTGGCGGGTTGCTGGCCAACCGCGGCCAGCGTGTGCTGCTGGTCGATCTGGATCCGCACGGTTCGCTGACCAGCTATTTCGGCTTCGATCCGGAGACGATAGCGCCGAGCGTCTATCATTTGTTCGATGTCCAGCCCAAGCCGGCCGAAACGGCGGTGCGGGCGACCGAGATTGCCAATATCTCGGTGCTGCCGGCATCGACTGCGCTGGCGACGCTGGATCGCCAGCTTGGCGGTCGGGTCGGGATGGGGCTGGTGGTGCGCAACGCCCTGCAGGCGCTGTCGTCGCAGTTCGATGCGGCGCTGATCGACTGCCCGCCGATGCTGGGCGTGCTGATGGTGAATGCGCTGGCCGCCTGCGATGAGCTGCTGGTGCCGGTGCAGACCGAGTTCCTAGCTCTCAAGGGCCTGGAACGCATGGTCCACACCCTGGATATGGTCCAGCGTTCCCGCAAGACCCCGCTGGCCTGGCGGATCGTGCCGACCCTGTTCGACCGCCGTACCCGCGCTTCACTGGAAGCACTGCGGGAGCTGCGGACAGCCTATGGCGACCGGGTCTGGGGTGGCGCGATTCCGGTCGATACCCAGTTTCGAGAGGCGAGCAGGCATGGCCTGCCGCTGACCGTCGAGCAGCCGTGGGCGCGCGGCAGTCAGGCGTATCGGCGCCTGCTCGACGATTTGCTGGAGAGCGGCGGAGCCGCTCCGAGGAGTGATGGCGATGTCGGTTGAGGAGAAGCTGCTGGCGCCACAGCAGGCCCTGTGGAACTATCTCGATGCCCTGCTGCGGGAGATTCCGCCGTCCCTGCCGGAAACCGACGAGATCCAGGACTGGGATCCGGCGGCGCTTGAACCTGCAGCGCCGACCGTTGAAGCGCCGCCCCGCCCGGTGGTGGAGCGGCCGCGGATCATCCGTCGGCAGCCGGTGGTCGCACCGGCGCCGCGGCCTGTTCCCGAGGTACCCGAGCCTATTGCCGAACAGGCGGTGGCGCCGCCGCCGGCTGAGCCGCCAGCCGCGCTGCAGCCGGAATGGGGGCAGGCCGAGTTCCAGGCACTGCTGTTCTCGGTCGGCGGGCTGACGCTGGCGGTACCGCTGGTGACCCTGAACAGCGTGGTGCCCTGGCCCGAGCACGGCGTGACGCCGATGCCCAACCAGCCGGCCTGGTGCTTTGGATTGCTGCATTACCGGGAGCGCAACGTACGCGTCGTCGATACCGGCACCCTGGTGATTCCGCCGGACCGGGAGGAGCTGCGTCCCACGGAGCCGCCCGAGCATATCCTGATTGTCGGGGATGGCAGCTGGGGGCTGGCCTGCAGCGCGATCGGCAACGTGGTCCGGCTGGCACCGGACGATGTGCGCTGGCGTCGCGGCGGCGGCCGACGCCCCTGGCTTGCCGGGACCGTGCTCGGCCACCTGTGCGCGCTGCTGGATACCGATGCTTTTGCGCGGATGCTGGCTGACGCCGGCCGCGCAGGAGCCAGGAGCTAAACAAACGGCGCTTGCCGCCGATAACCCGTACAAGAGCCACATCACGGAGCTCAGGACAATGACAGACAAAGACCGCCGGCAGGGCGATACAGCCGGCTCCCGCTGGGTGACCTTCCGTCTCGAGGAGGAGACCTACGGGATCTATGTGATGCAGGTGCAGGAAGTATTGCCGATGACCGAGATCGCTCCCGTTCCCGGGGCGCCGCCGTACGTCATGGGCATCATCAACCTTCGCGGCAATGTCGTGACCGTCATCGACACCCGCATGCGCTTCGGGCTGGTGCAGCGCGAGCCTGATCAGGCCTGCCGGATCGTCGTGATCGAAGCCGGCGATCAGGTGGCCGGCATCCTGGTAGACTCTGTGGCCGAGGTCATCGAGGTCAAGGAATCGGAAGTCGACACCGCTCCCAGCGTAGGCAACGAGGAGTCGGCGCGCTACATTTACGGGGTGGTCAGTCGTGGCAACGACCTGCTGATCCTGATTGACGTCAACAAGATGCTCACCAGGGAGGAGTGGCAGGAGGTAGCCACCGTCTGAGGCTGTCTCCGCACCGATCGAGATGAAAGATCTCGATGCGATCAGTCCGAGCCTGCCGGTCCGTCCGATCGGTCAGGAGCTGCGTGGCAAGCAACCGCGCCGTGAGCGTCAGCGCCCCCGACAGCCAGCTGGCGAGGCAGTGACCGATGACATGGGGGAACGGCGCGAAGAGCCGCCGCTGATTGATGACTTCGCCTGACACGCAGTTGCTGACCTTTCTGATACCCGGTGTGCTGGCGCTGTTGGCGCTGGTACTGGCCGGGGTGGCGCTGATGCGGCTAGGTACGCTGCGTCGCCGGCTGGCCGAGCTGGAGACGCAGATCGCCCTCAGCAGCGAGCATTATCGCGGGCTGTCGATCGGCGCCGTCGGGCAGGGCGAGCAACTGCTGCGACTGGAGCAGGATCTCGCCCGGCTCAAGAATCGCCTGGAGGAGGTGGCATCCAGCAGTGATGGCGCCGGTGCCGTCTTCAATCAGGCGATTCGCATGGCCCGCAAGGGCTGCTCGGCCCGCGAGATCATGGAAACCTGCGGCTTGAGCGAGATCGAGGCCGATCTGGTCGTCCTGATGCACAAGAGCGGTCGGACCGAATGACGCGGCCGGCCGCATGCCATGTCAGTTTTCCGACGGCGGCCCGGTAGCGCTGCCCCGCTGCGATTTGCCGGCATCCGCCGGGGTCAGCCCTCGTATGTAGTAGGCGAACGCGATCACCTCGGCGACCGCGCGATAGAGCACTTCCGGAATTTCCCGGTCGAGCGGCAGCTGCGCCAGCACCTCCACCAGTTCGCGGTCGCCGCGGATCGGAATGTCATGAGCGGCGGCGGTCCGCAGGATCGCATCGGCCACCTCGCCAGCGCCCTTGGCCGTGACCCGCGGCGCACCCTCGCCGCTGTACTCCAGCGCCACCGCCAGCCGCCGCTTTGCTTCCAGCTCAGGCTTTTTCATGCAGCAGGCCCCGCGTCCGCAGGATAGGAAGGTCGTCGATGGCGGGCGGCGCGCCGTCCAGGCAGGTCAGGTCGCCGACACGCAGACCGAGGGCTTCCAGGCGGCCGGCCAGCATCGGCAGCGCTTCCCGCAGGCGGGCTGCAAGCGCCGGTCGCTCCGCCCACCAGTGCACGTTGATATCGGTCTTGCTCAGCCGCAGGACGGCACCGACCGCGCCGGTTGCGGCGAACTCGAATCGCAGTCGGACCAGCAGTCCGGGTTCCCCGGGCTCGGCCTGTTCCTGTGCCGGCTCGGGTTCGTCCTGAATGCGCAGTTGCAGATGATCGAGCTCGGTGCCGACCCGGAGCGGCAGCTCGAAGAGCAGGTCAAGACGGTCGGTGCTGGCGGCGTGCAGTTGCAGGGTTTCCAGCCGCGAAAGCAGGCGGCCGCTGCTTTCGGCCAGGCTCGAGAACAGCGGCCGCTCGCGGTCGGCAGGAGCTTCGTCCAGGGCTTGCCGCAGCCAGGCCGCGAGCCGCAGCAGCTGCGCCTTGAAGTCCTGTGCCGGGGGCTGGCCGGGTGTGGCTGCCAGTCGCTGCTCCAGAAACAGGCCGGAGTCGCGCAGGGCCTGGGCCAGCTGGCCGGGGTCCGTCAGCTGTGCTGGCGTGCGCAGCCGCGCGGTCAGCGCCCCCAGCAGCTGTTCGAGGGGCGGCGGCAGCGACCGGGCTTGTGTTGCCATGGTCAGGAGCCGGGTCAGGCTGTCGGCGAGCGGCAGGCGGCTGCCGGCTGACGCCAGCAGCGTCCGCAGGGCGGCATCGATGGCAGTGGCGTCGGGCTGGCGGGAGATGATCTGCAGGACGACTACGGGCTCGGTCTGGCTGACCCGCAGTTGCAGCAGCTCGCCAGAGCGCAGAGGAACGCTGCTGCGTGGCGTCAGCCGCTCACCGCTGGCGAGTTCCAGCTGCAGTTGCCCGGCTGCGTTCTGGCGCACGACCGCCTGCAGCTCGGTTCCCGCCTGCAGTCTGGAGCCGGAGCTCCGCAAGTCGAGCGTGAGCAGCCGCTGCAGTGGATTGATATTCATGATCCAGTCACGCGTCAGTCCGAAGCGTTCCATTGCCTGTAGGGCGGCCGGCTAGCGCCGGGCAAGCTGCTGCAGTTCTCCGAAATCACGCACCCAGGCACCGTCGCGGCGCAATACCTGTGGCAGCCGCTCCAGCGCCGCTCTGGCGCTGGAGCGGTCCGGATAGTCGCCGAGCACGACCACATGCCATGGCTGCCCATTGCGATTGACGGTGAGCAGGGCGGCCCGATGCGTGAGGCCATGCTCACGGAGGTAATTCCGCAGAGGCTCGGCTTCGGTGGCGGCAATCAGCTGGATGGTGTAGCGACTGGGCTGGCGACTGTGCAGCCAGGCGTTGCCGAGCGGTTGATTGCGCTCCACCGTCGGTCTGGTGGCAGGCGGCTGGGGTGTCGGCGGCTGTGCGACAGCTGCGGGCGGCGGCTGCTCGACCGGCTGTGCCGCAGGAGACTGCTCAGCGATGATCGGTGCGGCCGACGGCGCCACCGGCGCGGGTTCGAGGGGGGCTGGCAGGGGGGCGGCGGCAGGCGTGATAGTGCCGGGCTCGACCGAATCGTCTGCGCCTGGATCGGCGATGGCGGCTGCCGGGGCAGCGGCGACTGGCGGCACCTCGTTCTCGGCTTGCTGCTCGGTGTAGAACAGGGCGG
>JAJUFY010000373.1 GCA_029263635.1 Ectothiorhodospiraceae bacterium
AGAATATAAAGATCCTCATCGTGGACGACTTCTCCACGATGCGGCGCATTATCAAGAACCTGCTTCGGGATCTTGGCTTTACCAATACCCAGGAAGCGGACGACGGCAGCACCGCATTGCCAATGCTCAAGAAGGGCGGCTTCGATTTCCTGGTGACCGACTGGAACATGCCGGGCATGACCGGCATCGAGCTGTTGCAGGCAGTGCGCGCGGATCCCGAGCTGAGCTCGCTGCCGGTGCTGATGGTGACGGCGGAGGCCAAGCGCGAGCAGATCATCCGCGCCGCCGAGGCCGGCGTGAACGGTTACATCGTCAAACCTTTTACTGCCAATACGCTGAAGGAAAAAATCGAAAAGATCTTCGAGCGTGTGCAGGCCGGGAGCTGAGAATCATGGAGGAGGATGTCCGCACGCGCGAACGGTACGCCGAGCTCGCGCAGGAACTCGCTCGCTGTCTGCAGGCTGGCGAGTCCGAGCAGGCCGAGCGTCTGCTTGACGAGCTGACCGACGTCCGGGAAACGGAGCTGTTTCGCGAGCTGGGCCGGCTGACCCGGCAGCTGCATGAGTCGCTGAACACCTTCCGGCTCGACAGCCGCCTGTCGGAGCTGACCCAGTACGACATCCCCGATGCCCGTGAGCGCCTGAACTACGTCATTGCGATGACGGAGCAGGCCGCCCACCGCACGCTTACCGCCATCGAGGACAGCATGACGCTGAACGAAGCGGTGACCAGTCGCGCCCAGGAGCTCCGCGACGCCTGGCAGCGGTTTCGCCGGCGCGAGATGGAGGTCGCCGAGTTCCGGGAGTTCTCGCGCGAGCTGGACGATTTCTTCGAGCAGCTCGATGCGGACGGCGCGAAAGTCAGCGGCAATCTGACCGAGGCGCTGATGGCCCAGGATTACCAGGATCTGACCGGACAGGTGCTCAGGCGCGTCATCAGTCTGGTGCAGGAGCTCGAGGAAAACTTGGTGAAATTGGTGCGCATCGCCGGTGCGCCCGAGACTGCGGAAAATCGGCAAGCTGCCGATAAGGGAAACAAGGATGTCATCAAGGGAGAAGGACCGCGGGTTCCAGGTCAGGGTGACGATGCCGAGTTCGTCGGTGGCCAGGGCGACGTGGATGACCTGCTCTCCAGTCTCGGATTCTGAGGATTCACCATGTCGATCGATATCGAAGACGACATCGTTCAGGATTTCCTGGTCGAAGGACGCGAGATTCTCGAGGCGCTGCAGCAGCAATTGGTCGATCTGGAGCAGTCGCCCGACGACCGCGAGCTTCTGAACGCTGTCTTCCGCGGTTTCCACACGATCAAGGGCGGCGCCGGTTTCCTCAACCTGGAGCCGCTGGTTGCGGTCTGTCATCGCACCGAGGATTTGTTCAATCTGCTGCGCAGCGGCGAGCGGACCACCACGCCGGAACTGATGGACGTGGTGCTGCGGGCTCTGGACGTGGTCCATGCGCAGTTCGCCGAACTGGAAAGCGGCCAGGAGCCGACCCCGGCGCCGGCGGAGCTGCTCGAGGCCCTGGAAGCGCTGCAGGCCGGCGAAGCGGTCGGTTCGGCGCCGGCGGCTCCGGCTGTCGACGCCGGCACGTCTGCACAGGCCGATGAGGACATCAGCGAGCAGGAATTCGAGGCGCTGCTGGACGCCGTGTCGCCTCCTGCCAAGCCGGCGGCCGCCGACGACGAAATCACCGACGACGAGTTCGAGCAGCTGCTTGACAGCCTGCATGGACCGGGGCAGCACCGCGGCGTGCCGGTCGCAGGCGGTTCGACGCCGGCCAAGCCGGCTGCTGCCAAGCCGGCGCCGGCCGCTGCCGGCGGTGACAGCGATCTGATCACCGATGACGAATTCGAGCAGTTGCTGGATTCCTTGCATGGTCCTGGCAAAGGGCCGGGCTCAGGGGCGGTGACCCCGCCGGCAGCGGCGGACAAGGCCGCTGCCACGCCGGCAGCGACTCCTGCGCCGGCAAGCCGCGAGACCCGCGCCAGCAAGGGCGAGACGACGGTCCGGGTCGACACCGCCAAGCTGGATGAAATCATGAACATGGTCGGCGAGCTGGTGCTGGTTCGTAACCGGCTCAGCACGCTGCGAGGCCTGCTAGACGACGAGCGGGTGCACAAAGCAGTGGCCGATCTGGAGCTGGTCACCTCGGACCTGCAAGCCGCGGTGATGAAGACCCGGATGCAGCCGATCAAGAAAGTGTTCGGCCGCTTCCCCCGGCTGGTGCGAGACCTTGC
>JAJUFY010000098.1 GCA_029263635.1 Ectothiorhodospiraceae bacterium
CCTCGGCACGGCCCTGGCCGGCTCGCTGCGCGGCCTGGAGCGGGATATCTATTTCCAGGTGGCGATGCTGACCACGGTGGGGCTGACCAGCAAGAACGCCATCCTCATCGTCGCCTTCGCCAAGGAGAACCTGGAGCAGGCGGGCATGAGCCTGCTGGATGCCACCATGGCGGCGGTGCGCGACCGGCTGCGGCCGATCCTCATGACCTCGCTGGCCTTCGGGCTGGGCGTCACCCCGCTCGCACTGGCCACCGGGGCCGGCTCCGGCGCGCAGAATTCCATCGGCACCGGCGTGCTGGGCGGCATGATCGTCGGCACGGCGCTGGGAATTTTCTTCGTGCCGCTGTTCTTCGTGGTGGTGGAACGGCTGTTCGTACGCCGCGAGCATGAAACGGCAGCGCCGCCGGAGGACGGACAGCCCCGCGAATGAGTGGCTGCAGGCAGCGGTCGGACCCTGCCAGGCGCCGCCGGCCAAACTGATGCGGAAAGCGCCACAGAGGAATAGGCCCCTGCGGCGCTTTCCGCCAAGGAAGCCGTGTCAGATCAGCTCCCTACCCTCTTCCCTGGCCGAGCGGTAATCCCGCCAGACGGCGATCAGGAGAATGGCCAGCACCGCCGCCGAGATGGCGGGCCAGACCAGGACGTAGGCTGCGAACAGCAGTGTATTCATGACCTGTCTCCTCAGGAACGCGCAGCAGCAGCGCCGGCATAGTGATCGTCGGTTTCGCTGCCGTCGTCGAAGTTGCCGACCCGCTGGCGGATCAGGCGGAAGTCGAATTCCTCGCGGTTGCGCAGGCTCAGCGCCACGCAGGTGACGGTGCTGGCGCCGTAGGCGGTCAGCGATGCCAGCAGCACCGGGTAGTCCCGCAGGAAACCGATGCCGTAGTAGCCGAGTGCGACGCCGGCGATCACGCCGACCACGATGCCTGGCCGCTTGCCGAAGAAGCCAAAGGTCATCAGTCCCAGCACCACGCCGCCGCCGATCGAGGCGATGGTCTCGAAGAACAGGCCGGTCACGCCGCTCATGTCGAGCAGCTCGAAGCGGGCGACGGTGAACAGCGCAAGCCCGGCGACCACGGCCCAGGTGAAGGCCGCGTTGTTGACCCGCCGCCAGTACATGCTGGCGATCACGGGGAAGACGATGGCGCCCCAGAGCCCGCCGACGAACACCAGCATCACCAGGATGTCGAGCGCCAGGCTCGCCATGACGATGCCGGCCGTGGTGGCGACGATCATGGTGAGGCGGCCGATGAACAGCATGGTGCGTGGATTCGGCCGGTCCTTGGCAAGGTTCTTGCCGTAGAGGTCGGTCATCATGATGGCCGACAGCGCGCTCAGATCGGAGTCGGCGGTCGAAGACAGCGAACCGATCACCAGGATGAAGAACGCCGCGACCATCACCGGCGACAGGTAAGTCGAGATCACCTGCGGGATCAGATTATTGGTGTCGCCGCTCAACGGCTCGATGCCGGCCATGGCCGCCAGCAGTCCGATCATGCCCAGCCCGATCACGATGGCGCCGTAACCGACCGTGGCGGTGATGAAAGTGGGCTTGATCATGTCCTGTCGCACGGCGAACAGGCGCTGGGAGATGGTCTGGTTGCCGATGGCGTAGGCCAGCACGGCGACGAAGTACGGCGCACCCTGCTGCAGGATCGCTTCCTTGGAGAAGAAATTGGCCTGCTCGGGAGTGAGATTGTCGATGCCGGCGACCAGCGCCTGCGGTCCCCCCATGGCATATAGCACCAGCGGGATGATGACGATCGCGACCAGCATCATCGCGCTGAGCTGCACGACGTCGGTGAGCACCGAGGCGCGGAAGCCGGACCAGATCGTATAGCTGAGCACGCCCAGCCCGGCGATGATCACGCCGGTCTGAAACGACAGAGGCGAGAGCACGGCGACCAGCGCGCCGGCGGCGGTGAAATTCACCATCAGGCTGATCAGGCTGCCGAGCACGTTGGAGAAGGCAAGGATCAGCTGGCTGGAACTGCCGTGGCGGGCGTGGATCACCTCGCCGAGGGTATGCGCCTGCGGTGCGAGGCTGCGGATGCGGCGGCCGAAGGGATAGATGAACAGGATCATCAGCGCGCCCCAGAGGCCGTAATGCAGCGGCCCGGACAGGCCGTAGGTGTAACCGGAGGTGGCAGCAGCGTAGAAGGAGGCCGCCCAGATCCAGGTGGCGGTCATGCTGGTGGCCGAAAGGCCGAAGCCGACGTTTTGATTGGAAACCATGTAGGCGTCGGCATCTTCCTTATCTTTTTTGATGAAAAACGATATTAAAAGCGTCCCCAAATAAAAAAATGCCAATAGAAAAATCACCGTAACGGCAGAAAATTGGTACAGCTCAGGTTGTTTCATTTTTTCCTCGTTCTTGCCACGCCGGGCGTATCCCGGGAAGCAGCGACGGAGGCCGTCCGAATGGCGCTAGGGGAAAAGCCATGCCCTGACCGGTACGCGAGGTACCAGTGCAATGCCCAATGAAGGAACCGGCTTGCGGGCGCACAGGCCCGATGGCTGATACACCGGTGGGAGCTCCGGGGCGCCGTTCAAGGCGCGCGGGAGCGGGCAGCCGGAGCAGGTTCGCGCTCCGGAGGCGGCGCTGCGGAAAGCGCCGCAGTCAATGCATCGGCATCCGGCGGATGAATTGACGGGGGCGTAGTCTACCACCAAGGAAGCTAAATACAACTCCCTCTTCTGAATCGCGGCTCATCTTCTGCGCGAGATTGTGAAGATCTCCGCATCAATAGAAGTAACGCCGCCTAGTCATCTAAGGGCTATTTAATGGCAAATGAAATGCAACAGTAAGCGGCTGCAAGGAGTCCTGGATCCGTCCCGGCCGCGCGCAACCGCCGGGAGGGATCGGCGGCCTTGAGCCACTGCCTCCGAATGACTCCGCCAGCTCACTGATGGCTGCGTATCGCTTCTGTCAAGGCGCGTTTGTTCATGCGGCTGCGGCCGTGGATTCCCAGCTGCCGGGCGCGGTTGTACAGCTCTGCCCTGCTCCTGTTCTCCAGCCGTCGCATGGGATTGCCGGTGCCCTGGGTCCGGCTGTTCGGGGTCCTTCCCTCTTCCCGGCGGTCCCTGTTGACGGTCCGGGCGGCGATTTCCTGCGCGCGGTCCTCAGAGTGTCCGCGCTTTTCGGAACTCTCCTTGATGCGCTCGTACTTGCGACGGTCCTTGTCAGTCCAGGATGGCATGACGCACCTCCTTGCCCTGTTCCAGGCCCGGTATATCGACGGCGGGCCCGGGATCCAAGCGCTGACTGGCCGGGGCCCGGCCTTGATACCAGGCCAGGCCGTCCCCATGCTCCAGCCAACCCTGTGACGAACGTGCCCGACATCACGTCGGTTGCGTGGCGAGCAGGGAATGCCCCGCTCTTCGGAGCGGGGTTTTTCGTTGCTCGCGCTTGACTCGGCGGCAGTTACGCCCAGATCGCCTCAGAGGCCCTGATACAGCCGCCCACCGGGCAGGAGGCCGCGATGGCGATCACCGACTACCAGGCGCTGGCCCAGGACATCGCCCAGGCCGCGCACCATCTGCAGGGCAGCGCCCAGGACTACGACCCGCTGCTGCAGATGGTCGGCGACGCCAGCGTGGTGCTGCTGGGCGAGGCGACGCACGGCACCCGGGAGTTCTACCAGGCGCGCGCCGACATCACCCGCCGCCTGATCCAAGAAAAGAATTTCAACACCGTAGCCGTGGAAGCCGATTGGCCGGATGCCTACCGCGTCAACCGTCATGTGCGCGGCCTGAGCAACGACCGGCATGCGGCCGACGCCCTCGATGACTTCCAGCGCTTCCCATTGTGGATGTGGCGCAATAGCGAAATCGTGGCGCTGGTCGACTGGCTCAGGGCCTACAACCGGGAGCAGCGTCAGGAAGCAGCGGTCGGCTTCTACGGCCTGGACCTGTACAGCCTGTACAGTTCCTTGGCTGCGGTGGTGGCCTATCTCGAGCAGCTCGACCCGGAAGCCGCGGAGCGTGCACGAGAGCGCTACAGCTGCTTCGACCATGCTGCCGGCGAAGCGCAGGATTACGGTTACAGCGTGCTGTTCCGCGGCCAGCCTTCCTGCGAACACGAGGTGGTCGAGCAGTTGCAGGCCCTGCAGCGGCAGCGAGAGGACCTGCTCCGCGCTGACGGGCTGGCGGGCGAGGACGAGCAGTTCGCGGCCGAGCAGAACGCACTGGTGGTCAAGAACGCCGAGCGTTATTACCGAGCCATGTTCGGTCGTCACGACAACACCTGGAACCTGCGCGACCAGCACATGAGCGACACCCTGGAGGCGTTGCGAGGGCATCTGTCACGCGCAGGCCGGCCGGCGAAGATAGTGGTCTGGGAGCACAACTCTCACATCGGCGATGCGACCGCCACCGAGATGGGCAAGCGCGGCGAGCACAACGTCGGTCAGCTCGCCCGTCGCCGCTATGGCGACGACTGCCGTTTGATCGGCTTCACGACCTATACCGGCACCGTCACCGCCGCCTCGGACTGGGATGCACCGGCCGAGCGCAAGCGAGTGCGGCCAGGCCTGCGCGGCAGCTATGAAGAGCTGCTGCACGAAACCGGCCTCGACCGCTTCTACCTCGACCTGCGTAAGGGCGAGCTTGCCGAGCGATTGCGCAAGCCGCGGCTTCAGCGTGCTATCGGCGTGATCTACCGGCCGGAGACAGAGCGCTTCAGCCATTACTTCAAAAGCCGGCTTGCCGATCAATTCGACGCCGTACTGCACTTTGACCATACCCGCGCGCTGGAACCGCTGGATCAGGCCTCCGAGTGGATCCAGGGCGAGGCGCCGGAAACCTATCCATCCGGGCTGTGACGATGCAGACCAGCGAAGTCATGGTGAAAGCCGGCGGAGTGACGCTTGCCGGGAATCTCAGCGTGCCGGCCCAGACGACCGGCCTGGTCATCTTCGCCCACGGCAGCGGCAGCAGTCGCTTCAGCAGCCGCAACCGCTATGTTGCCGAGCAACTGCAGGCCCGGCGCCTGGCCACCCTGCTGTTCGACCTGCTCACGGCCGACGAGCACCGAATCGACCAGCACACCAGAGAGTTGCGCTTCGACATCGGACTGCTGAGCTCCCGCCTGCGCGACACCGTGGATTGGGCGCTGCAGCAGCCGGCCTGCCATGGCCTTGCCATTGGCCTGTTCGGCGCCAGCACCGGGGCTGCGGCGGCGCTGGTGGCCGCCGCCGAGCGGCCGGCAGCGGTCCGGGCGGTGGTCTCCCGCGGCGGTCGGCCGGACCTGGCCGGTACGGCGCTGCCACTGGTACGCGCACCGACGCTTTTGATCGTGGGTGGTGATGACGGGCTGGTCATCGACCTCAATCGCCAGGCGGCCCAGGCGATGCAATGCGAGATCGAACTGGAAATCGTGCCGGGCGCGAGCCATCTGTTCGAGGAGCCCGGCACGCTCGAGGAAGCGGCGCGGCTGGCAGCTGACTGGTTCCAGCAGCACCTGCGCCGATAACCGGCTGGAAACCGTTGCTAGCCGCGCAGCCGCCGCGCAGGATCCTGACGGTAGAAGGCCCGCAGCTGGTCATAGACGTCCGGGTAAACCTCGTTCACCAGCCACGGCTGTTCGAAGAAGGCTTCCGACAGCACGGCGAAGAATTCGGCCGGGTCCTCCGCCGCATAGGGGTCGATGGCGGTATCCTCGCCGGCTTCGACCTGTCGCACCAGGTCGTCGTAGGCGCTGCTGAAAGCGGCGCTCCACGCCTCCACCCGCATGTCCCGGTGCAGCGGCGGCAGGCCGTTGGGATGGCCGGTCAGCATGTCGAGCTTGTGGGCCAGCTCGTGGATGGTGACATTGAAGCCGTCCAGCTCCTGCGAGGCTTCCACTTCCTCCCAGGACAGCAGCACCGGCCCGCGCTCCCAGGCCTCGCCGACCAATTCTTCCTCGTAGTCGTGCACCACGTCGGCATCGTCGATGTGCTGCCGGCGGGCACGGAAGCCGGTCGGATACACCACCACAGCATACCAGTTGCGGTACCAGTCAAGGCCGAGGTTGAGGATGGGCAGCGCCGCCAGGCAGCCGATCCGCAGCCGCATGGCGTCGGTCAGCTCAAAGCCGCCGACCGGCTCCAGTGCCTTCTCGTGCAGGAACAGCACGGCGAGGTCGCGCAGGCGGCCGAGCTCGTCGGCGTCCATGCCGTCGAGCAGCGGCAGCGCATCCAGGGCCTGCCGCCACAACTGCGGATCGATGTGCGTGCTCGCCAGCACCCGCTGCCGGCGCTTTTCCTTCAGCCAGCCGAGCATTGCCCCCGCCCGTTGTCAGTGTTCGCGCGTCGAGTGGAATTCGATGTCCGGCCAGCGTTCCATGGTCAGTTGCAGATTTACCCGCGACGGCGCCAGGTAGGTCAGGTTCCCGGCGATGTCGAACGCCAGGTTCTCCGCCGCCTTGCGCTGGAATTCCTCCAGCTTCTTTGGGTCCTTGCTGGTGACCCAGCGGGCCGTCACCACGTTCACGGGCTCGAAGATGCAATCGACGTTGTACTCGGCCTTGAGCCGGAAGGCGACCACGTCGAACTGCAGCACGCCGACGGCACCGACGATCAGATCGTTGTTGGTCAGCGGCCGCATCAGCTGCGAGGCGCCCTCCTCGCACAGCTGTTCAATACCCTTCTGCAAGGCCTTCATCCGCAAAGGATCCTTGAGCACTGCACGGCGGAACAGCTCGGGCGCGAAGTTGGGGATGCCTGTGAACTTGAGGTGCTCGCCCTGGGTGAAGGTGTCGCCGATCTGTATGGTGCCGTGGTTGTGCAGACCGATGATGTCGCCGGCGTAGGCCTCCTCCACCTGCTCACGCTCGCTGGCCATGAAGGTGGTCGCCTGGGCGATCTTCACCTCCTTGCCGATGCGCGGTTGAAACAGCTTCATGCCTTTTGTGTATTTACCTGAGCAGACGCGCAAAAAGGCAATGCGATCACGATGTTGCGGATCCATGTTGGCCTGGATCTTGAACACGAAACCGGTGAATTTCTCTTCCTGCGGCTCGACCTGGCGGACGGTGGCATCGCGCGGCAGCGGCGGCGGCGCATGCTCGACGAAAGCGTCCAGCAGCTCGCGCACCCCGAAGTTGTTGATGGCGGAGCCGAAGAATACCGGGGTCAGCTCGCCGCGCCGGTATGCCTCCACGTCGAAGGCATTGCTGGCGCCGCGTACCAGCTCCACTTCCTCGCGGAAATCCTGGATCTGGCTGCCGAACAGCTCGTCCAGCCGCGGGTTGTCCAGGCCCAGGATGACTTCGCCGGCCTCGACATGGTCGCCGGCCGAGGGGCTGAACAGGTGGATGCTGTCGTCGTACAGATGGAAGACGCCCTTGAAGCTCTTGCCCATGCCGATCGGCCAGGTGACCGGCGCGCAGCGGATCTTGAGCACCTCTTCCACTTCATCGAGCAGCTCCATCGGCTCGCGGCCCTCGCGGTCGAGCTTGTTGATGAAGGTCATGATGGGCGTGGCTCGCATCCGGCAGACATCCATCAGCTTGATGGTGCGCTCCTCGACGCCCTTGCCGCTGTCGATCACCATCAGCGCCGAGTCCACCGCGGTGAGGGTGCGGTAGGTGTCTTCCGAGAAATCCTCGTGACCCGGCGTGTCGAGCAGGTTGATGATGCGGCCGGC
>JAJUFY010000077.1 GCA_029263635.1 Ectothiorhodospiraceae bacterium
ACCTTGCCGGTCAGTCCGCGCTGGCGCACCCGCTCCTGCGCGATGCGGTACTGCTCGGTCGACAGCGTGAGGCCGGTAACGTGTACGTCGGCTTGCTCTGCCAGGTGCATGGCGAGCCCGCCCCAGCCGCAGCCGATGTCCAGCACCCGCTGGCCGGGTGTGAGCAGCAGCTTGCGCCGGATGTGCTCGCACTTGGCGCGCTGCGCCTGCTCCAGCGTCATGTCGGGTTCGGCGAAGTAGGCGCAGGAATACTGCATGTCCTCGTCCAGAAACTGGCGGAACATGTCGTAATCGAGGTCGTAATGGCGGCTGACGTTCCGGCGGCTGGCGCGCGCCCGATTCCACTGCTGCAGCGGCGCCAGCAGCAGCCGCCAGGCCTTGCCGCGCCAGCCGGCGGTCTCGATCGAGAAGTTGCGCATCAGCACTTCCAGGAGGGGCAGCAGCCCGCCAGGCGGCACGCTCCAGTCGCCGTCCATGTAGGACTGGCCGAGCATGAAGCCCGGATCGGCAGCAATCCGTCGCAGGACCTTCTGGTTCGCCACCCGCCAGACAGCGACCGGTTCGCCGGTACCGAACCGGCGGCTGGGGGTTCCATCCTCGAATTCCAGAGCCAGCGTGCCGTGCCGGATGCGATTGTCGAGATAGGTGTCAATCCACATACCGATTCCTTCCTTATGGAGCGGCCTCCTCGTCTAAGATAGCCATTCCGAACATGGCATCAAGGCCTTAGCGACGCAGCGGCAACGCTCCATAAGCGTGTTACCATCAGGCCAGCCTTGGCTGGGGGACCCATGCACATCCACATTCTTGGCATCTGCGGCACCTTCATGGGCAGTCTGGCGCTGATCGCCCGCCAGGCAGGCCACCATGTGACCGGCTCCGACCAGGCCGTCTACCCGCCCATGAGCGACATGCTGGCCGCGCAGGGCATCGGCGTGCTGGACGGCTACCTGCCCGAGCACCTGGAGCCGGCTCCGGACTGCGTGGTGATCGGCAATGCCCTGTCGCGCGGCAACCCGGCGGTGGAGTACGTGCTCGATCGCGGCATCGACTACCGCTCCGGCCCGCAGTGGCTGGCCGAGAGCGTGCTGCGTGACAAATGGGTGCTGGCGGTAAGCGGCACCCACGGCAAGACCACCACCACCAGCATGCTGGCCTGGATCCTTGAGTACGCCGGTCTCCAGCCGGGCTTCCTGATCGGCGGCGTGCCGCTCAACTTCGGCCTCTCGGCCCGGCTGGGCGGCAGCGATTTCTTCGTGATCGAGGCCGACGAATACGACAGCGCCTTTTTCGACAAGCGCTCGAAGTTCCTGCACTTCCGCCCGCGGACGCTGGTCGTCAACAACATCGAGTACGATCACGCCGACATCTTCCCTGATCTCGCCGCCATCCAGCGGCAATTCCATCATCTGGTGCGCACCGTGCCCGGTAGCGGCCTGATCATCGCCAACGGCGATCAGAGCACCGTCGCCGACACGCTGGCGCAGGGCTGCTGGACACCGGTCGAGCGGTTCGGGGAAGGCGCCGACAACGACTGGCGGATCGCCGGCCTGGATCCCGACGGCGGCGGTTTCGCCTTCAGTCACGGCGGCAGGCAACAGCGTGCAGCGCTGACCTTGCCGGGGCTGCACAACGCCCACAACGCGCTGGCAGCCATCGCCGCAGCCCGCCATGTCGGCGTGCCGGTGGAGACGGCGCTGGCGGCACTGGCCGAGTTCAAGGGCGTCAAGCGGCGCCTGGAGCTGCGGGGCGAGGCCGGCGGCGTGCGGGTCTACGACGATTTCGCCCACCATCCGACCGCCGTCGAGCTGACGCTGGCGGCGCTGCGCCGCCAGGTCGGTAGCGGCCGCATCCTGGCGGTGCTGGAACCGCGCTCCAATACCATGAAGCTGGGCGTGCACCGGCAGGCGCTGGCGCAGTCGCTGCAGGGTGCGGACCTGTGCTTCCTGCTGCAGCCGGCGGAGATCCGCTGGAGCCTGCGGGACGCCGTCGCTCCGCTGGGCGAACGGGCGCAGGTGGCCGGCCGGGTCGATGAGTTGCTCGAGCAGGTGCTTGCCGCCAGCCGCCCCGGGGACAGCATCCTGGTCATGAGCAACGGCGGCTTCGGCGGCATCCACGGCAAGCTGCTGGCGGCGCTGGACGCAGGCGGAAACGGCTGATGTCCGGCGGCGGCCCGATCACGCTGGCTTGGACCGGCGCCTCCGGCATCCAGTACGGCCTGCGGCTGCTGGAGTGCCTGCTCCGCGCCGATCAGCGGGTCTACCTGCTGATCTCGGATGCCGCCCGCGTCGTCCTCAAGATGGAAGCCGACCTGTCGCTGCCGGCGCGCGCGGCCGACGCCGAGCGGGCGTTACGGGAACGCCTGCAGGCACAGCCCGGCCAGCTGCGCGTCTTCGGCCGCGCCGAATGGACGGCTCCCGTGGCATCAGGCTCCGGCGCGCCGCGGCGGATGGTGATCTGCCCCTGCACCACCGGCACCTTGAGCGCGATCGCCGCCGGCATCAGCGACAACCTGATCGAGCGCGCCGCCGATGTCGTGCTCAAGGAACGTGGCCAGCTCATCCTGGTGCCGCGCGAAACCCCGCTCTCCGAGCTGCATCTGGAGAACATGCTGCGGCTGGCGCGCATGGGAGCCCTGATCCTGCCGGCCAACCCCGGCTTCTACCATCGCCCTGTCGATATCGGCGGCCTGGTGGACTTCGTCGTCGCCCGCGTCCTCGACCACCTGGGCCTGCCGCAAACGCTGATCCCCCGCTGGGGCAGCGCCGACGACGGTACGACATGAGCATGCGTATTCCGCTGTTTCCCCTGAACACCGTATTGTTTCCGGGCGGCACGCTGACGCTGCGGATCTTCGAGCCGCGCTACCTGCGCATGGTGAGCGACTGCTTGGCGAACCAAAGACCGTTCGGCGTCTGCCTGATCCGCAGCGGCCGCGAGGTCGGCAGCATTGCCGAGCCCTTCGGGATCGGGACCCTGGCGCATATCGTCGACTGGGAACAGCGGCAAGACGGCCTGCTGGGCATCACAGCCCGCGGCGACCGCCGGTTCTCCATCGGCCAGACCGAAGCCGACGCCCAGCAGCTGCTGCATGCCGACGTCACTCTCCTTGAGCCGGACGCCGCAACGCCTCTGGCTCCGGAGTTCCGCCCGCTCGCCGAGCTGCTGCAGCGGATCCACGACCAGCTCGGCAGCACCGGCCTCGCCAAGCCCGAGCCGATGCGCGACGATGCCGGCTGGGTCGGCTGCCGGCTCGCCGAACTGCTGCCGCTGCCGTTACGCGACAAGCAGCGGCTGCTGGAGGTCGGCGACCCGAGCGAACGGCTGCGCCTGCTGCACCAGTTGCTGAAACCGGAAACGGGGCAGTAAGCGGCAGCTGCCTGCCGCCCTTCGCCTTTCAGCTGCTCGGAGGCGGCTGCTCGACGTAGCCAGATACCTCCACCTGCTGCGCCAGCGCCGCCCGCAGTTCCGCCACCGCTTCCGCCGGCACCGCGCGAGGCTGACGCTCTAGCCACGGCCAGTCGGGAAACAGGGCTTCCCGCTCGACCGTTACCAGCCAGATCGGCCTGCCGCTTGCCTGCAGGGTGAGCTCGCTGCGCCAGCCGCGCAGTACCAGGCGGTCTCCCTCAAAAGCGCGGACATAGGTCATGTCCGGCGACCGGCCTGCATGCCGGCGCGGCAGCGGCGGGACTCGAATCAGATCCACCTCCGGGCTCAGCCACAGCAAGGCGCCGCGCAGGTCGAAGGATTCCGGCAGGTGCCAGCCACTATGCACCAGCGCCCGAGCCAGTTCGACCGGCCAGGCGGCCACCTGCAAGGCGAAAGGCTCCTCGACGCCCCAGGGCCCCTGCCGATGCAGCGGCGACAGCTCCCAGGCCTGCTGCTGCCATTGCTGCCAGGTCAGCATCTGCGGCGCTGCCACCGGCGACCATGACAGCAGCCGGCCCAGCATGAAGCCGCCGAGCACCGCCAGCAGCGCCAGCGTGAACCAAAGCCCTCTCCGCCGGGTCGGCCCCAGCCAGCCGATCAGCCGGCGCAGGCCGAACACCAGCAGCCAGCCGAGTGCCACTGCCGCCAGGCCCAGCAGGAGCAGGCGGCCGGTTACCGCCGCCGCCAGATTGGCCGATGCCGCCAGCACCTGCCCCGGCAGCAGATAAGCGGGCGCCCAGACGATTGCCGATAGCACGTTGGTGAACAGGAACTGCCCGGCCGGCATCCCCAGCATGCCGGCGATGGCCGGGATAACCGGCCGCAGCGGTCCGACGAAGCGCCCGAGCACAATGCTCATGGCGCCATGGCGGCGGAAGAACGCGATCCCGCGCTCAAGCAGCCCCGGGCGCTGTCGGAACGGCGTGACCTGCGGCAGCCTCGGCCCCAGCCAGCGACCCAGCAGGTAGCTCAGGAGGTCGCCTATGATCGCGCCGGCGACCGCCGCGAGCATGACCGGCCAGTAGTCCAGCCGGCCGCTGCCGATCAGCGCGCCGACGCCGAACATCAGCAGCGCGCCGGGGACGACCAGGCCGACCAGCGCCAGCGATTCGGTGAGCGCCACCAGGAACACGACCGGCCCTGCCCAGGCAGCATGGGCGCCGATCCAGTCGAGCAGCCCGCTGAGATACTCCATCATCTCGCCAGCGCCGGGCTCCTAGAGCGTCGCGAAGGCCGCTTCGGCGGCTGCGAAGGTATGCCGCAGGGCGGCCTCGTCGTGCGCGGCCGACACGAAGCCGGCCTCGAACGCCGACGGCGCCAGATAGACGCCCTCCTTGAGCATGGCGTGGAAGAAGCGCTTGAAACGCTCGACATCGCAGCTCATGACGTCGTCGAAGCGGCTGATGGTCGGGCGGTCGGTGAAGAAAATGCCGAACATGCTGCCGGCCTGGGTGGTGGTAAACGGAATGCCGGCCGCATCGGCCCGCTCCTGCAGCCCTTGCAGCAGCTTGGTGGTGGTGGCTTCGATGGCATCGATCCGGCCCGGCTGCGCCACCAGGTTGAGGGTGGCCAGCCCTGCCGCCATGGCGACCGGGTTGCCGGACAGGGTGCCGGCCTGGTAGACCGGACCGACCGGCGCCAGCTGCTCCATGATCTCGCGCCGGCCGCCGAAAGCGCCGACCGGCATGCCGCCGCCGATCACCTTGCCCAGCGTCGTCAGATCCGGCCGCACGCCGAAACGGGCCTGGGCGCCGCCCAGGGCGACCCGGAAGCCGGTCATCACCTCGTCGAAGATCAGCAGGCTGCCATAGCGGTCGCAGAGCGCGCGCAATCCCTCCAGGAAACCCGGCAGCGGCGGCACGCAGTTCATGTTGCCGGCCACCGGCTCCACGATCACGGCAGCGATCTCGTCGCCCAGCTTGGCGAACGCCTGCTCGACGGCGTCCAGGTCGTTGTACGGCAGGTTGATGGTGTGCTCCGCCACCGCGGCAGGCACCCCCGGCGAGCTCGGCACGCCCAGGGTCAGCGCGCCGGACCCCGCTTTCACCAGCAGCGCGTCGGCATGCCCGTGGTAGCAGCCCTCGAACTTGACGATCTTGTCCCGGCCGGTGTAGCCGCGTGCCAGCCGCAGCGCGCTCATGGTGGCTTCGGTGCCGGAGCTGACCATGCGCAGCAGTTCCATCGACGGCACCAGCTCCCGCACCCGCTGCGCCATGCGGATCTCGATTTCCGCCGGCGCGCCGAAACTCAGGCCATCGGCGGCGGCCTGCCGCACGGCCTCCACCACCGCGGGATGCGCATGGCCCATCACCAGCGGCCCCCAGGACAGCACGTAGTCGACATAGCGGCGGCCTTCGACGTCGAACAGGTGCGGCCCCTCGCCGCGGCGGAAGAACACCGGATCGCCGCCGACACCGCGGAAGGCGCGCACCGGTGAGTTGACCCCACCGACGATGACCTGCTGTGCCTCTTCAAACAGGCGCTGGGAACGGCTCATTCCAATACCTCTTTCAGCAAGACCGGCCGATTCTAGCAGTGTCGGTCGGCGAACAGCGCCGCCAGGCGCTGCGCTTCCCGTTCAGGATCGGCCGCGAGAAACACGCTGCCGATGACGGCCACGGCATCGGCGCCGGCAGCGATCACTGCGGCTGCGTTATCCGGGGTAATGCCGCCGATGGCGACCACCGGCAATCTCAGCCGCCGCTTGGCTTCGCCGAACAGGCTCAGCGAAGCCCGGACCGCATGCGGCTTGGTCGCGGAAGGATACACGCTGCCGAATGCAACGTAATCAGCACCGGCTGCCGCGGCCTGCTCGGCCCGGGACAGCGAATCGTAACAGGATACGCCGATAATCCGCGCCGGGCCGAGCACGGCGCGTGCCTCGGCCACGCCGGCGTCGTCGCGCCCCAGGTGCACACCGTCGGCATCGACTGCGGCCGCGAGCGCGACATCGTCATTGACGATGAACAGCGCCTCGTGTCGACCACAGAGCTCGCGGATGGCGCCTGCCTCCTGCTGCCGGCGGACCTGGTCGCTGGATTTGTCGCGGTATTGGACCAGGGAGGCGCCGCCGGCGAGCACGGCGGCGACTCGCTGCAACAGCGCTTCCCCGCCGCCAGCGGCAGGGTCGGTCAGCACGTACAGGCCGGCGATGCGGTCAGCGTTGACGATCATGGCAGGATGGCTTTGACCCCGGGAATGCAAGGGTTAAAGTGAGCGCCCGGTACCGACGGACGGCCACGCACCGGCGTGGATGCATGCAGACTAGCGGGTAACTAGGCGCGATGGAATACAAGGCTTATATGTGCGTGATCTGCGGCTGGATCTACGAGGAGGAGAAAGGCGCACCGGAGGCCGGTATCGCGCCCGGCACCCGCTGGGACGATGTGCCTCCCAACTTCACCTGTCCTGAATGCGGCGCCGGCAAGGACGACTTCGAGATGATCGAGATCTGATCGAGCCTCACCGCACCAGCCTCGGTGGCGGCTGGTGGCGCGCCGGGACGGCCGGTTTTCGCCACTGATCCGGCCGGCCGGAGGCCGGCGCCGAGTACCCTAGCTGTACCCGCCCGAGGTCAGATCCACGCCCCGGGCGCGGATCTCAATCCGCTCGACGGCAGAGACGATGCGGCCATCCGGATACAGGTCGAACCACCGGAAGCCGGGCGCGGCGTCGTCCAGGGCGAAATCACGCTGCCGCGGCTTGAACTGAATGCAGGTCGAGGGAGCGGCGAACAGCTGCACGCCGTTGCGCTCGCCGCTGTAATCCTGATGGATGTGTCCCCAGACCACGCCCCGCACCTGTGGAAAGCGGTCGATCACGGCAAACAGCGCCTCGCCGTTGTCGACACCGATGGTATCGATCCAGTCGCAGTCGACGGCAACCGGATGGTGGTGCAGGCACACCAGGGCCGGCCGGTCAGGGTGGGCCCGCAAGCACTGCTCCAGCCGCTCCAGCTCGCTGGCCGGCAGATGGCCGCCGTCGCGGCCGGGCACGGTCGAGTCCAGCATCACGAACTGCCAGCTGCCGAGCACGAAGTGATCGACCGCCTGCACCTGCCCGCCCTGCATGATCTGCCGCAGCAGTTCCGGCTTGTCGTGGTTGCCGGGGATGACCAGCGTCGGGACTCCCAGCGCCTCGAAACGCGCCTTGAAGCGCCGATAGGCCTGTTCGCTGCCATCGTGCACGATGTCGCCCGTCGCCAGGATCAGGTCGGCCGGCCAGAACTCGGCCAGCGCCCGCTCGATGACTTCCTGCGACGATGCCTCGGTATCCATTCCGACCAGGCGCGCGGCCGTGTCTCCGAACAGGTGGGTATCGGTAATCTGGAGAACCCGGAGGCGGGCCTTCGCCGACGTTCTTGTTTTGTTATGCTCGGCAGCAATCATTTAGATAGGTCCTTTGACGGCCGCGAGGGATGCGGCGCATCGGTAGCAACGAGTATATGGCCGCCTGCAATAGCAGGTCTGCCGGGAAATTCACAAGTCGGCAAGACGCTAACCGATGCCGCACCCGGGACTGGCGTTAAGGCGGGTTGAATAAGCCTGCCCGCGGGATTTGTCAACACCGGTACAGCTCAATGCCGTGGCAGCAGCCACCAGAGGTCATCAAGAAGGAACATCGCATGATCCGACTGCCTGCCTTTCACTTCTCTCTGGTTCTTGCCGCATCCTTGGGCCTCGGTGCCTGCGCCTCCAGCACGGGACCAGCTGACCTCGACGGTGCCACCTTCGCCCAGGCACGCGCTGCTTATCTGGCGGGGGACTATCCCCGCGCCCTAGCCCTGATGCGTTCCGAAGCCGCGCTCGGCAACCCACGCGCCCAATACACCCTCGGCTATATGTATTACCACGGCCAGGGCGTCCCGCAGGACATGGAACAGGCGCTGCAGTGGATACGGCAGGCGGCCGCGCAGGGCGATCCTCGGGCCCTGGAAGCCCTGAGCGCCCTGGCTGCCGCCGGCATGCGCCCGCAGGAACCGGCCAATGCGCCGGCCCAGCAGTAGGGCAACGCGGAACACGCCGACAGCCCTGCTGCACCCTGAGGTCGCAACGCCTCCTACAGTTCCTTGATGAACACCTTCGAGTTGCGCTTGTAGTTATACAGCTTGCGCCGCGCCATCGGCAGCGCTTCCAGGGGCGCCGGCACGAAACCCCGCTCCTGGAACCAGTGAGCCGTGTGCGTGGTGAGCACGAATACCCGGCGCAGCCCCGCCGCCCGGGCCTCGCGCTCCAGCTGGTGCAGCAGCAGGTCGGCGCGTCCCAGACGACGATAATCGGGGTGGACGGCGACGCAGGCGATCTCCCCCATGGCATCGTCGGCATGCGGATACAGGGCGGCGCAGGCGATGATGGCGCCGTCGCGCTCGATGACCGTGAAGTGGTCGATCTCGTTTTCCAGCAGCTCGCGCGAGCGGCGCACCAGCGCCCCCTCTTCCTCCAGCGGCTGGATCAGCCGGAGAAT
>JAJUFY010000038.1 GCA_029263635.1 Ectothiorhodospiraceae bacterium
ACGCCGATGGCAAGCCGCGGCCGCGCGCCTCGCTCGATGGCGCCTTGGCGGCGGCCGTACCCGGCGCGCCGGCGGCCTGGGCGCACATCGCCGAGCGTTATGGCCGGCTGCCGCTCACCCGCAGCCTCGCCCCGGCGATCCGGCTGGCGCATGAGGGCTTCCCTATCGAAGAGCACTATCGGCAGATGGCCCGCTTGCGGCTCGCCGCCCTGCAACGGGATGCCCGTGCCGCCGCCATCTTCCTGGCCGATGGCGAGGTGCCGCCGACCGGCTGGCGGCTGCGACAGCCGGACCTGGCGCGCACGCTGGAAAGGCTTGCGGCCGAGGGGCGGCGGGGTTTCTACGAAGGGCCTGTGGCCGAGCAGCTGGTAGCGGCAGTGCGGGCGGCCGGCGGTATCTGGACGCGGGAGGACCTGGCCGATTATGAGGTGGTGGAGCGCGCGCCGATCGTCGGCTACTACCGGGGCGTGCGAATCATCAGCGCGCCGCCGCCGTCGGCCGGCGGCATCGGCCTGGTCACCATGCTCAACGTGCTGGCCGCCTACGAGCTCGACCAGCTGCCGGCCGCGACCCGCGTGCACCTGATCGCCGAAGCCATGCGTCGCGCCTACCGCGACCGTGCCGCCTATCTGGGCGATCCGGACTTCGTCGCCATTCCGAGCAAGCTGCTGCTCGATCCCGCCTATGGCCGCGGGCTGGCGCAGTCGATCCGGCTCGACCGCGCCACGCCCAGCGAGGCGCTGGCGCCGGCGGTGGCCGAGACTGCCGGCGGCGCCGACACCACCCATTTCTCCATTCTCGACGCTGAGGGCAACCGGGTCGCCGGCACGCTGTCGATCAACTACATGTTCGGCGCCGGCGCGGTCGCCGGCGACACCGGCGTGCTGCTCAACAACGAGATGGACGATTTCGCCAGCGGCATCGCCGTCCCCAACGGCTATGGCCTGGTCGGGACGCCGGCCAATGCCATCGCGCCGGGCAAGCGGCCGCTGTCCAGCATGACCCCCACCTTCCTGGAGACCGCCGACCGCGTCGCCATCCTCGGCACGCCGGGCGGCAGCCGCATCATCACCATGGTGCTGCTGGCGACCCTGGCCTTCGCCGACGGCCTGCCGCCACAGGAATGGGTGGCGCTGGGCCGCTTCCACCACCAGTATCAGCCGGACGTCATCCAGTACGAGCCGGGCGGCCTGAGCCCGGCGCTCCGCGATGAGCTCGCCGCCCTCGGCCATACCCTGAAGCCGGTCGGCCGCCGCTACGGCGACATGCAGGCCATTCTCTGGGACCGCGCCAACCAGCGGGTACAGGCCGTTTCCGACCCGCGCGGGATTGGCCGGGGCGAGGTGTTCCGTCCCAACCCGGCCACGGCTGCTACCAGCGCGGCGGACGCTTCTCGATGAACGCGTCGATGCCTTCCTGGGTGGCCGGGTCGGCCAGGTTGCAGACCATGAACTCGCTGGCCAGCGCGTAGGCCTCATCGAGAGGCGCTTCCAGCTGCCGGTAGAACAGTCGCTTGCCTTCCTGGATCGCGGCCGGCGGTTTCTCGGCGATGGTGCGGGCGAGCGCCAGCACGGTGTCTTCCAGCTCTGCCGCCGGCACCACCTGATTCACCAGGCCTTTCGCCGCCGCTTCCCGGGCGTCCAGAAAACGGCCGGTGAACAGCATTTCCAGCGCATGCTTGCGGGCGAGGCTGCGGCTGACCGCCACTCCGGGCGTGCCGCAGAAGAAGCCGAGGGTGATGCCGGAGGTGGCGAAGCGCGCCTCTTCCACTGCCACCGCCAGGTCGCAGGTGGCGACCAGCTGGCAGCCGGCAGCGGTGGCGATGCCGTTGACCGCTGCGATCACCGGCTGCGGCAGGCGGGTGATCTGCAGCATCACTTCGCTGCACAGGCTGAACAGCGCATGGTGCGTGCCGGCGTCGTCGCTGGCGCGGATTTCCTTGAGGTCGTGGCCGGCGCAGAAAGCCTTGCCGCTGCCGGTCAGGATCACCACCCGCACGTTCTCGTCCTTGGCCAGTGCGGTGAAGGCGTCGCGCAGCTCGAGCAGCAGGGCCTGCGAGAGCGCGTTGTATTGGCGCGGGCGGTTGAGGGTGACGGTGGCGATGCCGTCGCGCTGGTCGACGAGCAGGATCGCCTCGGTCTGGGTCGCGTCTGCAGCCATGATGCTCTCCTCCCGTTACAGGATTGCTTTGTGTTGTGCGCCGTCGACCGGCACGCAGGCGCCGGTGATCCAGCCGGCCCGCTCCGAGGCCAGGAACACCGCGACGTCGGCGACTTCTTCCGGCCGGCCCATCCGGCCCCAGGGGATGCGGGCGAGCGTGGCCTGGTAGCGCTCGGGATTGTGCTGCCGGGCCCGATCCCAGACGCCGCCCTCGAACTCGATGGAGCCCGGCGCGATGGTGTTGACCCGGATCCGCTGCGGCGCCAGCGAGATCGCCAGGAATTTCGAATAGCTGATCAGGGCGGCCTTGATCGCCGAGTAGGAGGCCGTCGCACTCGGCTCGATGCCGGAGATCGACGAGATGAAGATGATGCTGCCGCCGCCGGCCTCGCTCATCCAGGGCGTTACCCGCTGCGTGGCGCGCACCGAGGCCAGCAGGTCGAGGTCGATGTTGGCCTGCCAGGCGGACAGGTCATCGCCCCGGCCGAGCGCCGAGACGTTGTTGACCAGGATGTCGACGCCGCCCAGCCGCTCGCGGGCCCGGTCGAGAAAGCCGTCCAGCGCGTCGCCGTCGCCGACGTCGCAGGGCTCGGCATAGGCCTCGACGCCGTGGCTGCGGATTTCGGCTTCGGCCTCGCGCAGCGGCTGCTCGCTGCGGGCGCAGATGGCGACACTCACCCCTTCGGCGGCGAGCCCGACCGCGATGGCCCTGCCGATCCCCTTGCTGCCGCCGGTGACGACGGCCCGTTTGCCAGCCAGCTTCAGATCCATGTGCTCCTCCTCTGTGATGGCTGAAGCCTAGCAGCCGGCGTGCGTTCCGGTACATGCCGGCTTGGCCGTCAGCCCGGCCTCACCCACAATGGAAGGGTGCCATGACGAAAACATGAAGGTGGAGATATGGCGTTCGAACTGGTTATTCCGGAAGCCGTCGGTCTCTCGTCCGGGCGGCTCCAGCGGATCTCGCAGTGGATGCAGAACCTGGTGGACCGCCGCTACCTGCCCGGCATCAGCGTGCTGGTGCACCGGCGCGGCGGCGAGGCGTTCTTCGACGCGGTCGGCCTGATGGACGTGGAGGCCGCCAAGCCGGTGACGGAAGACACCATCTTCCGCATCTACTCGATGACCAAGCCGATCACCAGCGTGGCGGTGATGCTGCTCTACGAGGAAGGCCGCTTCCAGCTCGACGACCCGCTCGCCAAGTTCCTGCCGGCCTTCGAGCGCATGCAGGTGTTCACTGGCGGCGATGCCGCCAATCCCCGGCTGGAGCCGGCCCGCGAGCTGATCACCATCCGCCAGCTGCTCACCCACACGGCCGGGCTGACCTATGGCTTCAGGCACGCCACGCCGGTGGACCAGCTCTATCGCGAGCACAAGATCGCCTTCCCCGGCGGCAAGGGCACGCTCGCGGAGATGGTCGACCGGCTGGCCGAGTTGCCCCTGCTGGCCCATCCCGGCAGTGCCTGGAACTACAGCGTCGCCACCGACGTGCTGGGCCGGCTGGTCGAGGTGGTGGCCGAGCAGCCGTTCGACCAGTTCCTGCAGGAGCGCATCTTCGACCCGCTGGGGATGGTCGATACCGCCTTCCAGGTGAGCGAGGACCGGCTCGAGCGCTTCGCCGCCATGTACGGCCCGCCGGGCACCAAGGGCATGTCGGCCGCGCCGCCGCGGGCGGCCAACGAGCTGCGGGTCGAGCCCAAGCCCGGGCTGGACCTGCTGGACCCGCCCGACGGCATGTTCAGCCGGCCTGCCCAGGTCTGCTCCGGCGGCGGCGGGCTGACTTCGACCATGAGCGACTACCTGCGCTTCTGCCGCATGCTGCTCAACAAGGGCGAGCTCGACGGCGTGCGCCTGCTCGGCCGCAAGACGGTGGAGTTCATGACCATGAACCACCTGCCGGGCGACATGGCTTCCATGGGGCAGTCGCGCTTCAGCGAAGCGCCCATGGAAGGCGTCGGCTTCGGCCTCGGCTTCGCGGTCGTGCTCGACCCGGCCCGCGCCCAGACCATCGGCTCGGTGGGCGAGTATTCCTGGGGCGGCGCCGCCAGCACCGGGTTCTGGATCGATCCGGCGGAGGAGCTGATCGTCATCCTCATGACCCAGCTCATGCCGTCCAGCACCTGGCCGTTGCGGCGCGAGCTGCACGCGCTGGTGCACCAGGCAGTGATCGACTGAGAGGCGTCCTGCGGGAGAGTCTCGCGGCTATGCGTTCTTCCCAGCGCTGGCCGGGCTCTCCCGTCATCCCGGCGCAGGCCGGCCTCCCCAGAAACCGGGACGGATCCGGCTGCGTCAGGACACCCGCGCATTGCTCGTACCGCCAAGGCCTCTCCTATCGGTTTGCCCCCGGCTCCCACAGCACGTCCAGCGCGCCGTCGCCGTTGGCATGGCGGGCGCAGACGAACAGGAGGTCGGAAAGGCGGTTCAGGTAGCTGAGGGTCAGGGGATTGATCGGCTCGCGGCTGGCGAGCAGGGCCGTCTCGCGCTCGGCGCGGCGGGTGATGGTGCGGGCCAGGTGGAGATAGGCTGCCGCCGGCGTGCCGCCCGGTAGCACGAAGGAGCGCAGGGTGGCGAGCCTGGCGTTCAGGGCATCGATTTCCCGCTCCAGCCGCTCGACCTGGGCCTGGGTTACCCGCAGCGGCGGGTAAGACGGATTGTCCTGCTCCGGCGTGCAAAGGTCGGCGCCGACGTCGAACAGGTCGTTCTGGATGCGGGCGAGCATGGCGTCGAGCTCGCCCTGGGTGTGCAGCCGTGCCAGTCCGACCGCGGCGTTGGCTTCGTCGACGCTGCCGTAGGCAGCGACGCGCGGATCGTACTTGGGAACGCGGCTGCCGTCGCCCAGACCGGTATCGCCGCGATCGCCAGTGCGCGTGTAGATTTTCGTCAGCTTGACCATGGGGCTCTCCCTGCAGGCGGCTGAGAATGCCACACCCGGGCTGGCGGCACACGAGCCGCGCCGGTCAGCTCAGCAGTTCGGCCAGCGGGATGTAAGGAACCCGATCGCCAGGCCGGATCACCTGGCCGGGCTCGACGCGCACCAGGCCCTCGGCCCAGGCGGTCGAGCTCAGCACTCCCGAACTCTGCCGGGAGTGTATTTCCACCGAGCCGTTCCGGATCCTGGCCCGCAGGTATTCCTGGCGGCGGCTGTCCGGTCGGGCGTGCTCGAAGCCCGCCGGCAGCGCGAATTCGGGCGGCTGCCCGAGCGTGCGGCCCTGCAGCCGGGCCAGGTAGGGCCGTGCCAGCAGCAGGAAGGTGATGAACACCGAGACCGGGTTGCCGGGCAGTCCCAGGAATGGCGTGGTGCCGATGCGGCCGAAGGCGAACGGCTTGCCGGGCTTGATCGCCACCCGCCACAGATCGAGGGCGCCCAGCGCCTCGACGGCCGGCTTCACATGGTCTTCTTCGCCGACCGAAACACCGCCGAGCGTGATCACCGCGTCGGCCTGCTCAGCGACCTGCGCCAGTGCGCTGCGGGTGGCCTGCAGGTCGTCCGGCAGCCGGCCGGGGCCGATGACGTCATAGCCGAGCCGGGTCAGCAGCGCTGCCGCCATCGGGCCGTTGGAGTCGTAGATCTGGCCGGGAGCCAGCGGCTGGCCGGGCGGCGCGAGCTCGTTGCCGGTGGCGAGCAGCGCAATTCGCAGCCGGCGGCGGACCTCCAGCTCGGCAGCGCCGACCGAGGCGGCCAGTCCCAGGGCTTGTGGACCGAGCCGCAGTCCGGCCGGCAGGACCAGGTCGCCACGGCGGATATCGTCGCCGGCACGGCGGATGTTCTGCCCCGGCAGTACCCGCTCGGGCAGCAGCACCTGGCCGTCCGCCGCTTCGCACTGTTCCTGCATCACCACGGCATCGGCGCCGGCCGGGATGGGCGCGCCGGTGAAGATGCGGGCGGCGCTGCCGGCGGCCAGCGGTTGCGGCGCCATGCCGGCCGGGATGTATTGGGAGACCGGCAGCTGGCGGCGGTTGGCGAGGTCGCCGGTGCGGACGGCATAGCCGTCCATGGCGCTGTTATCGTGCGCCGGGACGGCGACGGGGGAGCGCAGTTCGCGGGCCAGCACCCGTCCCAATGCCTCGGCGAGCGGGACAGTCTCGGACGGCGGCGGTGGCGGGCAGCTAGCCAGCAGGCGTTCTATAGTTTCGTCAACCGACAGCAGACCAGGAGGCGAACAGGAATCCATCATGCCGGGTTTACCGCAAGGCTTGTTCGATGCCGTCACCTTAGCGCTCCGGCGCCGGCAGCGTCCATGGCCTGCCACGGAATTTAGCTGCAAAATCAGCATTTGTTGATATGTGATTGAATCCGGGACTAGCATCATGGCCCTCTAAAAACAGATAAACGTCGGCCGGCCCGCACCCTGCAGAACGCGCTCCAGCCAGGGTGGCCGGCCGGCTGACAACACAGGAGAAGTCCATGACCGAGGTGATCGATAGTCGCCGCCGCAAGCTGCTGGTGGGTGGTGCAGCCAGTGTCGTAGCCGTCGCCGGCGCCGCCGCTATCAGTCCACGAGCGTTGGCGGCCGGCGAGAAGAAGTCCTTTCCGAGCTACGTGGCTTGGAAGGAACAGGATTCCCTGATTCTCCACAGCGCACAGACGCTGGAAACCAAGCGCGAGGCGATCGGCGCCAGCGTCATCACCCCGACCGACCGGCTGTTCGTGCGCAACAACCTGCCGGCGCCGGACGAGTCCATCCTGGCCGACCGGGATGCCTGGCAGGTGACGATCCAGGGCACCAAGCAGTCGCGGACCCTGAGCCTTGCCGAGCTCAAGACCCTGGGCGTGGAAACCGTGGCCACCGTGCTGCAGTGCTCCGGCAACGGCCGCGCGTTCTTCGATCACAAGGCCAGCGGTACGCCCTGGCAGGTCGGTGCCGCCGGTTGCGTGCTGTGGACCGGCGTGCCGGTGCGCAAGGTGGTCGAGGCACTGGGGGGCGTCGAGAAGGGCGCCAAGTTCATGACCAGCACCGGCGGCGAAGTGCTGCCGCAGGGCCTGGATCCGAAGTCGCTGGTGGTCGAGCGCTCGGTGCCGCTGGCGGCCATGGAGAACGCGCTGCTGGCCTGGGAGATGAACGGCGAGCCGCTGCCGCTTGCCCACGGCGGTCCGCTGCGGCTGATCGTGCCGGGCTACTACGGGGTCAACAACATCAAGTACGTCAAGCAGGTGGCCTTCACCGAGCGGGAGACCGACGCCAAGATCCAGACCAGCGGCTACCGGATGCGGCCGGTCGGCGAGAAGGGCGCGCCGGATCAGCTCTCCATGTGGGAGATGAACGTCAAGTCCTGGGTCACCAGCCCGGTGACCAGTGCCGCGGCCGGCCGCGTGCAGATTCAGGGCGTGGCCTTTGGCGGGGCGCATGCCGTCAAGAGCGTCGAGGTGTCCATCGACGGCGGCCGGAGCTGGCGCAAGGCGCGCTTCGTCGGGCCCGATCTTGGCCAGTTTGCCTGGCGGCCGTTCGTGCTGGAGGCGGAACTCAAGCCCGGCACCTACACCATCGCCAGCCGGGCGACCAACACCAAGGGCAGCACCCAGCCGGAGGAGTTCCCCGAGAACGAGCGTGGCTACGGGCATAACGGCTGGCGCCGTCATGCCGTGGAAGTCACCGTTGCCTGAGTCCGTTGCCCCGCGCGTCCGGCGCGGGGCAACGTCTTTCCCTGTGCTTGTGTAGGAATTTCGTATGTCGTTACGGTACCGCGGGGTCCTGCCCGCACTGCTGACTGTCCTGCTGCTCCCGCTTGCCCAGACCGCCAGCGCCGATGACGCCAAGCTGGCGCTCGGCAAGAAGGTCTTCACCGAGCAGGCGATGCCGTCCTGTTCGATCTGTCATGCGCTGCAGGATGCCGGCGCCACCGGCGCGATCGGCCCCAGCCTGGATGAACTGAAGCCCAGCGCGGCTCAGGTCGCCACCGCAGTCAGGAGCGGCATCGGTGTCATGCCGGCCTTCACCGCCCTGAGCGACGAGCAGGTGGACGCCGTCGCCCATTACGTGGCCACGGCCGCCGGTCGCAAGTAACGGTCGGCCATCGCCGGCCTCCCCTCCGCTCGCGGAGCCCGTGCCTCCGCGAGCTTCCTGCCGCCGGCCGCAGCGGCTCTGCGACCCCCTGCTCCCTCCGGGTAGGCAATCCTTGCCCGCCGGCAAGGCTCAAGGGCGTTCCTGGGGTTGCGTGCCGCGGGTCTTGAGCAGGCTGGCGACGGTGGCGAGGACCAGTACCCCGAGGATTACGCTGAGCGAGACCCAGATAGGGATGTCGGGGGCCCAGCCGATCGGCTCGCCGCCGTTGATGAAGGCAAGGCTGTTCTCGTGCATCGCCTCGATGATCAGCTTGACGCCGATGAAGCCGAGGATGATGGCCAGTCCTTCATTGAGATAGACCAGCCTTTTGATCAGCCCGCCCACGACGAAATAGAGCTGCCGCAGGCCCAGCAGGGCAAAGGCGTTGGCGGTGAAGACGATGTAGGGTTCCTTGGTCAGCCCGAAGATGGCCGGGATGGAGTCCAGGGCGAACAGCAGGTCGGTCATGCCGATGGCCACCATGACGATCAGCATGGGGGTGACCAGCCAACGGCCATCGATGCGGGTCGTGAGGCGGTCGCGGTCGTAGCGGTTGGTGGTCGGCAGCACGCGCTGGATCAGGCGCACCAGCGGCCCGGGCTCGTATTCCTCCTGCTCTTCAGGATTCTCGCGGGCGACCTGCCAGGCGGTGTAGAGCAGGAACAGGCCGAACAGATAGAAGACCCAGCTGAAGTGGGAAATGATGATCGCGCCCAGCGCGATGAAGATGCCGCGCATGACCAGCGCGACGGCAATGCCTACCAGCAGCACCTTCTGCTGGTAGATCGGCGGCACCGCGAACGTGCCCATGATGAGGATGAACACGAACAGGTTGTCGACCGACAGGCTTTTCTCGGTGACGTAGCCGGCAAAATATTCCGCGCCGTACTGCGGGCCCCACACCAGCCACACCACGCCCCCGAAGATCACGGCGACGGTGATGTAGAACACCGACCACCAGGAGGCCTCTTTGAGCGACGGGACGTGGGCGACCCGAACGTGGGCGAAGAAGTCGAAGATCAGCAGTCCGAGTACGACCAGCACAGTCGCGACCCAGACCCACAGAGAAATTTCCACGAGCGATACTCCGGTAAGCGGATGACGATTTACCGGAGGTCTCTTCCGCTCGCGCAGCGCCTGCGTGTCTGCCGCGAGCCGACGGTACCGGAGCTGAGGCGCCTGGGCCTGCTCGTGCTGACGATACCGTCGTCAGGGAATACTCCCCTCCACGCAAGCGAGAGTGTGGCCGAATCGCAGGGCGCTGGCAATGGCCGCGCTGCCTGTTAAAGCCCAAGCCGGTCACGCTTGCCAGGAGCGCCGCCGCCCGCCAGGCAGCCTCGGTGAAGGCTCAGGATAGGAGGCCGCGGTCGCGGCCGCTTCCCCCCGTGCCCCCGGCCACCTTTCGGTCCGGTCCCACATCCCTCACAATAGACGGCGTAGCAACAGGCAGGCTGAAGAGACCTTAAGTGAGCAAGCTCGAAGATATCCCGGTCGTTGTCAGTGGCCGCAAGTTCGAAGTCCGTCCCGGCGTCACGGCGATCAAGGACGGCATCAAGCGGCAGCGCAATCCCGTTACCGTGCCGGCGGGGCGCAAGCCGGCATGGCTGAAAACCAAGCTGCCGAGCGGGGAACGCTACTTCGACGTCAAGCAAACGGTCACCGAGCATCGTCTCAGCACTGTCTGTGAAGAGGCCAAGTGCCCCAACATCGGCGAGTGCTGGAGCAACGGCACGGCCACCATCATGCTGATGGGCTCGGTCTGCACCCGTGCCTGCCGCTTCTGCTCGGTGGATACCGGCAATCCGCGCGGCTGGCTCGACCCGGATGAGCCGGCCAACGCCGCCGCCACCGTGCGCCTGATGAACCTCAAGTACGTGGTGCTGACCTCGGTCGACCGCGACGATCTGCCCGATGGCGGCGCGGCGCACTATGCCGCCTGCATCCGGGAGGTCAGGCGGGTGAATCCGCAGACGGCGGTGGAAGCGCTCACGCCCGACTTCAGGGGCGTGCTGAAGGACGTCGAGACCGTGGTCGACTCGGGGCTGCAGGTGTTCGCGCAGAACGTCGAGACCGTGCGCCGGCTGACGCATCCGGTCCGCGACCCGCGCGCCGGCTACGACCAGACGCTGCGGGTGCTCGAACACGCGAAGCAGCATCGCCCTGAGGTGCTGACCAAGACCAGCCTGATGCTCGGTCTGGGCGAAACCGATGAGGAAATCGCCGAAACGCTGGACGATCTGCGGGCGATCGGCGTCGATATCGTCACCTTCGGCCAGTATCTGCGCCCGACCGTCAACCACCTGCCGGTGGAGCGCTACGTGACCCCGGACGAGTTCGCCAAGTACCGGCAATGGGGGCTGGAGCGCGGTTTCCTGGAAGTGGTCTCCGGCCCGCTGGTGCGCTCCAGCTACCGTGCCGACCGGGTGCTGGAAAAGAACAACTGCGGGCTCTAGCAACCTGCGGCACTTCCTTGCTCAGCCTGCGGCTGTCCGCCACCGGAACCTGCAGGAGCGCTGCCCTCGCTGCGCAAAGCGCTGACAAGCTTCAGCCGCGTACTACGGCGCCGATCTTGCGCTCGACCTCCTGCTTGCACGCCAGCAGGGGCTTGGCGAACACCGCGAGCGGTTTCTGCGCGCGGGAAGCGGGCAGCACGATGGCGATGGCGAAATCCCCGAAGACGGTATGCACGGCCACCGCGAACGCGGCCACGCCTTCCCGGTAGCTTTCGTAATCGGTGGCAACGCCTGACTTGCGGATTTCTTCCAGTTCGGCCAGCAGCGCCGCCCGGTCGTCGGCTTGCGCGGTATCTGCCGGCAGGATTTCGTCGAGCAGCGGGTGGAGCTGCCCGTCCGGCATCGCCGCCAGCAGGGCCTTGCCGGGCGCGGTCTGATGAATGGGCGCGCGCAGCACGCCAACCGGGAACACGACCCGCAGTTCCCGCTCGGCGACGATGCGATCGATGACCACCACCTGATCGCGCTCGGCGGCGCAGAGGACGATGGATTCCTGCAGCCCGGCCGATAGCTCCTCGAGCAGCGGCCGGATTGCGGAGATGATGTCGATCTGGGTCTGATAGATCAGCCGGTTCAGCTCCGGCCCCAGGCGGAATCCTCCGCCCTGGCCTGCCGATTCCACCAGCCCTTCCGCTTCCAGCGCGCAGACGATGCGCTGCACCGTTGACCGGGGCAGCTTCACCCGTTGGGCGATGGCGCCGAGGCTGAGGCCCTGCGGCTGCCCGCTCAAGGCCCGCATGATCGCCGCCGCCCGGGCGATGACCTGGATGCCGCCCTGGCGGTTCTCCGCCGCCTCACCCTGTACCTGACTGTGCATGAACACTCTCCCGATCGCGGCTGCTGCGTTATGCCGAAGCTCGACGTCCTCCCTGGGGGAAGTACGCGGTGAAACCGGGGGTGGCGTCAAGCTGTAGAACGTGCCGGCCGCATCGCGGTCGGTGATGTCTGGGGAACTGTACCGCTTTGTGGACATCAAAACCACCATGCGATACAGTGCGCTCCCCCGGATTTTCTCGCCTGGAGTCTGAATAAGATGCGTCGTAAAGAACCTGCCTGTTGGTTGTGGGGCACTGCCCGCTCGTTTCCGCTCATGGCAATTCTCCTGCTGGCCGGCTGCAGCGGAGACGGCGCGCAGCAGGCGAGCAGCATGCCGCCGCCGGCACCGGAAGTGGGCGTCTACACGATCGAGGCGCAGGCGGTGACGCTGACCACCGAGCTGCCTGGCCGCACG
>JAJUFY010000448.1 GCA_029263635.1 Ectothiorhodospiraceae bacterium
AGTGGGGCTCCCCGCCAATCGCCGCAAGGCTGCCGCCCGATTGGACAGCCGCATGATCCGCCCCAATGTCAGGCTTGGCTGATGAACAAGGAGGATCGCGACATGGCGGATTCAGCCACCGCAGCAAGGATCAAAGCGGCGCTGGAGCGGGCGGCCGACATCGACCTTCATCACAACCGGATCGACGTGATCGGTGGTAGCGACATCCGCCTTGAAGGCGAGGTCAGCAACATCGCCGTCAAGCGGCGAGCGCTGCAGATCGCCCGCGAGCTTGCCAACGGCAAGGTCGAGGACCGGCTGCTGCTGCGCGTCGAGCGCAAGCGCGTCGACTCCGAGCTGCTGCAGGCCGTGCTGGACGCCCTTACCAGCGAACCCGTATTCCGGGACTTCGTCATCCGCCCCCGACAGGGCGATGCGCCTCCCGAGCAGCGCGACTGGATCGAGGTGGACGTCGACGGCCCCAGGGTGCGGCTGTACGGCCAGGCCTGGAGTCTCTCCCACCGGCGGCTGGCGGAAATCCTGGCCTGGTGGGTGCCCGGCACCGCCGACGTCGACAACCGCATTCGTGTCCAGCCCGCCGAGCAGGACAACGACGCCGAGATCAGCGATGCGGTGCGGCTGGTGCTGGACAAGGATCCATCGCTGGACGCCGAGCAGATCCGCATCACCACCCGCAATGGCGAGGTCTATCTGCAGGGCACCGTGACCAGCGACGTCAATCGCCGCATGGCCGACTACGACTGCTGGTACATTCCGGGCGTGCACAAGGTGCACAACGATCTGCAGGTACGCTCCTCAAGATACTGAACAGGGTCCAGACCGGCCGGAAATCCTTCCGGAACCAGCGCAGCGGGCGCTCGCCCTGCCCACGCCGGCAGGGCGGGGCCTGTCGCCGTCGCGCCACGGATCGCTCGACATGCGTTACCATGCCGAGGCTCGGAATGTTCCCGGAGATTTCCCCTTGATCGACCGTCGTCAACTTGGGCTCGCCTACCTGGGGCTGACCCTCAGCGCCCTGTTCTGGGCCGGCAACGCCGTGCTGGCGCGCGCCAGCGTCGGGCTCATCGCCCCTTTCGCGCTGTCCTTCTGGCGCTGGGTGCTGGCGCTGCTGATCCTGCTGCCCGTTGCGCTGCCGCACCTGCGCCGCGAGTGGCGGATAGCGCTCTCGCACTGGCAGCAGCTGGCCGCGCTCGCCGCCCTCAGCGTCGGCACCTACAACACCCTGCTGTATCTGGCCGCCCAGTCCACCACCGCGGTCAACATCACCCTGGTCAGCGCCACCATGCCGGTGGCGATCGCCCTGATGGCGCGGCTGCTGCTCGGCCAGACGCTGAACGGCCGGCAGTGGCTGGGCATCGCCATCGCGGTCGCCGGCGTCGCGATCATCGTCGGCCGCAGCCAGCCGTCGGCAGCGGCCGGCATCAATCCCGGCGACCTGCTGATGGTCATCGCGGTGCTGGTCTGGGGGCTGTACTCGGTGTTGCTGCGCCGGCGGCCGCTGCAATTGCACCCGCTGACCGTACTGCTGTTCCTGATCGCATTCGGGCTGCCGGTGATCTTGCCGTTCTATCTGTGGGAGTTGCGCGCCGGCGGCGGCGTGACCCTGAGCACGGCAACCGCCGCCATCTTCCTGTTCATGGCGGTGTTCCCGTCAGTGCTGGCCTACCTGTTCTGGAACCACGG
>JAJUFY010000296.1 GCA_029263635.1 Ectothiorhodospiraceae bacterium
GCCGCCAGCCAGCGCGCCGCGCGGCTGGCGGCGGAGATCGGCGTCGACTGCCTGCTGGGCGGCACCGGTCCCGAGGCAGTGCTGGCCGCCACCGCCGGCCAGGCCATCGCCTACTACCCCTACCCCGGCCTGCCGAGCGGCCATCCGACCCGCCTCGGCGGCAGCCCGCAACTGATCGCCCGACATTGCCGGGCCTTCGTCGACGCCGGCTGCCCAGGCGTCACCCTGCTGGCCTACCGCAGCACCGAGGCCGAGCCGCTCGACCTGATCCGCGCGGCCCGGCAGGCGCTGGGCAAGGCCAGGCTGATCGTGGCCGGCAGCATCGACACCCCGGCCCGCATCCGCGCCCTCGCCGAGGCCGGCGTCGACGCCTTTACCGTCGGCTCGGCCATCTTCAACGGCCAGTTCGCGCCGGCCAGGGACGATATGCTGGCGCAGCTACGGGCAGCGCTGGCCGCCTGCCCGTAAGCGAACGCCGGCAGCAACCGAAGCGCGCTAGCGAACAGAGCGGTTCCCGCCTTCCGCATCGGCGCCGCTAGCCGAGGTCGAGCGTGCAGACCACCGGATAGTGGTCGGACGGCAGCAAGTCCCGATCGCGGAACGAAAACGGCTCCATCAGTGGGTTCCCGCCCTCCGCATAACGGTGGACATAAGCGCTGCCCGCGACCAGGCGGCCGTGCAGGCTGCTGCTGAGGAACAGATAGTCGAGCTGCCGGGCGGTGGTCTTCCGCCCGAAGAAGGTCACGTGCGTCAGGCGCTCGTGGCGCGGCAACCCGGCCAGATGGAGCGCATCCTCCAGATCCGTTTCCGCATAGATGGGCAGAAACTCCGGCGCCGTGCCGTCACGAGAAGCGTTGCCGTTGAAATCGCCGGCCACCGCCACCGGATGCTCCGCCCCGTGCTCCTGGCAGATCCCGTCGCAGATGGCGATCAGGGCCTGCACCTCGGCGGCACGCTGCTTCGTCCCGCCGGGGTCGAAGCCGTGCGGGTCGAAGCCCGACTTCAGATGCACCGCCATCACCGACAGACGGCATTTGCCCTGCCGGTCGTACAGGTGCAGCACCGGCATATCGCGCGCGAGCCGCCGGTCGCGCGGATCGCCAAGATCGTGGTACTCGGCGATCAGCGCGGTCACGGCGTAGGCCGCGGGGTCTTCCTCGTGCAGATATTTGAACGCGATCGGCCAGTCGCGGTGGCTCACCACGCTCGCTGTCATGGACAGGCCCTTCTTCAGGAGGAAAGCATTCTCGATGCCGCGCTGGGAACTGCCCGGCGTGATGAACGGCAGGTAGTCGCCGGCCAGGAAGATCTGGTTGAAGTCGTTCAGGGCCGATGCGCCGCCGACCTCGCTGAGGCAGACGCAGTCGGGATCCTCGTCGCGGATGACGCGGGCGATGGCTTTCAGCTTGCTCAGCGGCTTGAGCTCCTGGTCCGGCTCGGCCAGCAGCGCCCAGTGGCTATCGCTGAGCGATTCGGTATGCGCCGGATCGATCCGGTAGGCCGTCTGCAGGAACAGGTCCTGGACGTTGTACGCCATCAGCTTGAAGATCACGCGGCACCACCCGCAATCGGACAGCCTGGCCGCCGCGGGGCCTGCATCACGGCGACTCCGCCTCTTCCTCTCCCGCCGCGCCGCTCAGCGCCATGCCGGCAATGAAGGCTTCCAGCAGCTCATCGCTGCAGGCGCGGTAGTGCTTGTTGCCCGGCTTGCGGAACAGCGCGTTCAGATCGGCCTTGCTCAGTTGCGCATCGGCGGCTTCGAAAATGGCGCGGATGTCCTCCTCGTGCAGCTCGAAGGCAGCGCGCAGCTTCTTGAGCACCATGTTGTTGGTGACCGGCGTTTCGATCGGCCGCGGCGGCCGACTCCCGTCGCGCCCGCGCTGATTGATGACCAGGCCTTCCAGGAAGTGCGCCAGGAACGCATCGCTGCATTCCCGCCAGCCCGGCTCGCCCTCCTGCAGCAGCATCGGCTCCACCTCGGCCGCATCCGCCTCCGCACCGGAGAGCCGCGCGAGCGCCGCAACGTCGGCCGCGTCCGCCTCCAGAACCCGGCTCAGCATGCGCAGGATCTCGTTGTTGAGCATCAGTCGTCTCCCATCACGTTCGCCGCTGTAGCCGGGAGGCTGTCCCGTGGCTATTGCGAGCGGTAAGCGAAGCAAGCTCGGAACAGCGGAGTGCCAATCTGCGCTGGTTCGATCCTCTCAACGGCTTTGTTGCTACGCCCCCCGCAATGACGGTATGACGGCGGTGTGGCCGATGCCGCCATCCTACTCCACCCGCCCGCGCCCGCAGCCCCCACAGCTGCGCGTACGCCCGGCCCCGTCGATCAACGCCGCAGAAGCGGCCTTGTGGCTTTGTCTCGGCAGCCGGGCTCACTTGACACCAGCGGAACACAGAAGACCCAGCCACTCCCGATACTCAGAAAACCGACACATCATCATTACGGTCGGGCTGATGGAGCCGGTGCGCGCGGCGCTGGCGGCATCGGCAAACGAGATCGAGCTGGCGCTGATATATAGCTCGGTCGCGAAAGGTACCGCGACGGCCGCAAGCAGATATCGATCTGCTGCTGGTTTCCGATAGCCTGACCTTGGAAGCCGTCTATGTCCTGCTAAATTCAGCGGAGAACGTCCTCGGCCCAGATCAACCCAACGCTCTTTGTATAACACGCACCCACGCGCTGGCCATCCAACGCTTCAAACGCCCAGCACTGCGCGCAGCTGCTGTAGTGCAGCCTCGCGCCTGGGGTTCGGCATATCGGCGACGTTTTGCAGTTTCCAGCGCACGGCCGGGAGGCGCATTGCGTCATCCAGGCCGAGCAACGTGCCATTCGGCTCGGGCGTGTAAATACTGCACAAGAACGCCTTGTCATCGGCGTTCAGTGCTGCCTGGATCGTCTCTATCAGCCGGACGCGTGCCGCTTCCAGGTCAGCCAGCGGCACGTCGGTCAAAGTCATGCCCTGAAACTCCCCAGCGTACAAATCCCTGAGCTCGTTGAAGCGCGGTGCAAGCAACTCCTCCAGCGGCCGCTTGTGACTGACCAGATAAACGAGCAGGGCCTTCTTGAGCTTCTCCGTCAACCC
>JAJUFY010000107.1 GCA_029263635.1 Ectothiorhodospiraceae bacterium
GATGGTCTCGCGCTCGTCGGCGCTGGCGGTGATGTCGAGGAAGGTCAGTTCGTCGGCGCCGGCCTCATCGTAGCGGCGGGCGATCTCGACCGGGTCGCCGGCATCGCGGATGTCAACGAAGCGAACGCCCTTGACGACCCGGCCACGGTCGACGTCCAGGCAGGGGATGATGCGACGTGCCAGTCCCATGCTCACCTCAGCTCGCGCCGGCGGTCAGGCTGTCCGCCAGCCGTTGCGCTTCGGCCAGGTCCAGCGTGCCTTCGTAGATGGCGCGGCCGACGATGGCGCCGGTGATGCCGTCGCTGGCCACGGCGCACAGGGCCCGCACGTCATCCAGGCTGGTGACGCCGCCGGAGGCGATGATGGGGATGTTGACCTGCTGCGCGAGTGCCTGGGTGGCCTCGACATTGACGCCGCGCATCATGCCGTCGCGGCCGATGTCCGTGAAGATGATGGCTTCCACGCCGGCGTCCTCGAAGCGCTTGGCCATGTCGACCGCGGTGTGCCTGGACAGTTTCGACCAGCCGTCGGTGGCGACCCGGCCGTCCCTGGCGTCCAGGCCGACGATGATGCGGCCTTGGAATTCGACGCAGGCGTCGTCGACGAAGTGGGGGGCGCGGATTGCCTGCGTGCCGATGATCACGTAGTCGACGCCGACGTCCAGGTAGGTCTGGATCACGTCGAGATCGCGAATGCCGCCGCCGACCTGGATTTCGACGTCCGGATAGGCCTCGACGATGCGGCCGATGATGTTGGCATTGACCGGGAAGCCCTGCACGGCGCCATTGAGGTCCACCAGGTGGATGCGCTTGGCGCCGGCCTCGACCCAGCGGCCGGCGGTAGCCACCGGATCGTCGGAGAACACCGTCTCGTCATTCATGTCGCCCTGGCGGAGACGGACACAGCGGCCGTCCTTCAGGTCGATCGCGGGTATCAGCAGCATGCGGTCCTCGTATTCAAAGCGAACCGTCCCAGCGCGCGAAGTTGGCGAGCAGGGTCAGTCCGGCGTGCTGGCTTTTCTCGGGGTGGAACTGGGTTGCGAAGACGTTGCCGCGGCCGAGCGCCGCGGTGAAGGCGATGCCGTAGTCGGTAGTGCCCGTGGTCAGCTCCGGTTCGGCCGGCGCCACATAGTAACTGTGCACGAAGTAGAACCGGCTGCCGTCCGGGATGCCCTGCCAGAGCGGGTGGGCCCGGGTCTGCCAGACCTGGTTCCAGCCCATGTGAGGGATCTTCAGCGCCGCTTCCGCACCCAGCGCCCGCTGGAAATGGCGGACCTCGCCGGGAAAGATGTCGAGGGCGGCGGTCCCGCCGTTCTCCTCGCTGTGGCGCAGCAGCGCCTGCATGCCGAGGCAGATGCCGAGGAAAGGGCGGCTGCGGACCAGTTCCTGGATCACGTCCAGGAGCTCCAGCCGCTGCAGTTCGCCGATGCAGTCGCGGATCGCTCCCTGGCCGGGGAACACGACCCGCTCGGCCAGCCGCAGGCGCTCCGGGTCGGCAGTGACCTCGACCCGGGTGTTGCTCACATGTTCCAGCGCCTTGGCGACAGAACGCAGGTTGCCCATGCCGTAGTCGATCACCGCGATGCTGGCCATGGTCAGGCGGTCCTGAAACGGGGCAGGTTACAGCTGCCCCTTGGTGGACGGCAGCACGCCTTCGGCGCGCGGATCGTACTCGCAGGCCATGCGCAGCGCCCGGCCGAAGGCCTTGAACACCGTCTCGATGATGTGGTGGGCGTTGCGGCCTCGCAGGTTGTCGATGTGCAGCGTGACCTGGGCGTGGTTGACGAAGCCCTGGAAGAACTCGCGGAACAGGTCGACATCGAAGTTGCCGACCCGTGCCCGCGGGAAGTCGACGTGGTACTCCAGCCCGGGCCGGCCCGACAGGTCCAGCGCGACCCGCGACAGCGCTTCGTCCATCGGCACGTAGGCGTGGCCATAGCGGCGGATGCCGCGCTTGTCGCCAACCGCCGCCTTCAGTGCCTGTCCGAGGGTGATGCCGATGTCTTCCACCGTGTGGTGGTCGTCGATGTGGCGGTCGCCGACCGCCCTGATGTCGATATCGAACATGCCGTGGCGGGCGATCTGGTCGATCATGTGCTCCAGAAACGGCACGCCGGTGTCCAGCGTGCTGATGCCGGTGCCATCCAGATTGATGGTCACCTGGATCTGGGTCTCGAGGGTGTTGCGTTCGATGCGGGAAGTGCGGGCGGTCATGGTCTTCAGAACCTCGGTCGGAGCCGCGGAAGCATACCACAATCAGCAGTCGGAGCGTTGGGGCGGCGGTACCTGCAGCCAAAAGGTCACCGGCCCGTCGTTGACCAGCGCGACCCGCATGTCGGCGCCGAAGCGGCCGGTGGCAACCGGGGCGTGCAGCGCCGCTGCCCGTTCGGCCAGATAGGTGAACAGGCGGCGGCCCTCGTCCGGCGGGGCGGCCGGGGTAAAGCTTGGCCGGCTGCCCTTGCGGGTGTCGGCCGGCAGCGTGAACTGCGGTACCAGCAGCAGCCCGCCACCGAGGTCGCGCAGCGAGCGGTTCATCTTCCCCGCTTCGTCCGCAAAAACCCGGTAGCCGAGCAGGCGCTCGAGCAGGCGGTCGGCCTGCGCCGCGGTATCGCCGCGCTCGACGCCGATGAGGACCAGCAGCCCCGAGCCAATGGCGCCGACGGTTTCGCCGCCGACCACGACCTTTGCCTCAGTCACGCGTTGCAGCAGCCCGATCATTATCTTCCCAGTTGGTCAGGATTGGAGATTGTAAGAAAATGCTTACATTCTTTGTCAGGCTCGCCTGACAGCCCTTCAGGCAAAGCAGTGGCACTATGTGAACCACGCCTGCTGTACGGCAGGGAGCGTAGCGCTATGGACAGTGATACCAAAAATAAGAATATGTGCGCAGGCGGACACAGGGATGGGTGAACCGCAAGGAAGTGGTGTTGCAATTTGACCTAACCAGGTAGGCACTATGACCGGCGCAACGGACGCGCCGGTTTTTTATTGCCGACTCTCTGCCGGATCGCGGCCTGCGTTCCGTGCTCCGGTTACTTGCTCCATCGCGCAAAGCGCGCTAGTTTGCCGGCGCAAGCAAAACCACCGATGGCAAGACCCTGAAAACGCGTCTCATCTTTCTGTTCGTCCGCCTGGTCGGGCTGCTGCCGTTGCCGGTCAATCACCTGCTTGGAGCAGGGCTCGGCCTGCTGGCCAGCCTGATTCCGAGCAAGACCCGGCGGGACGCCCGTGTCAATCTCCGGCTGTGCTTCCCGGAGCTGTCCGAGGCCGAGCGCCGTCGGCTGCTGCGCAAGGTGCTGATCGAGACGGGCAAGACGGCAACCGAAGCCGCCTATATCTGGACCCGTTCGCCGGCACGCCTGGAGCGGCTGGTGGTCGAGATCCGCGGCCAGGAGCACCTGGATGCGAGTCTTGCGCAGGGCCGGGGCCTGATCATCGCCTCCCCCCACCTTGGCGCCTGGGAGCTGATGGGGTTGTACTGGGCCCGCCGGCTGCGGCTGCACAGCATGTACCGTCCGCCCCGCCAGCAGGAGTACGAGGCCCTGCTGACCTGGGTGCGCGAGCGCAGCGGCGCGGAACTGCTGCCGGCGACGCCCGCCGGTATCCGCCGGATGTATCGGGCGCTGACGGAAGGCCATGTCGCCGGCATCCTGCCCGATCAGGAGCCGCCGGAAGCGGGCGTGTTCGCGCCGCTGTTCGGTCAGCCGGCAAAGACCATGACGCTGCTCGCCAAGCTCTCGCAGCGGTCCGGCGCGCCGGTGATCTTCGGCTTCGCCGAACGCCTGCCGTGGGCGCGCGGCTATCGCATCCATTTCCTGCCGGCCGGACCCGAGATCGCCGATCCCGACCCCGAGCGCGCCGCCGCAGCCCTGAACCGCATGGTCGAGGCCTGCGTGCAGATCGCGCCCGCCCAGTACCAGTGGACTTACCGGCGTTTCCGCCGGCAGCCGGACGGACGCAACCCGTACCACGGTCAGCCGCTTTAGCGGCCCTGCCAGAGACCGGCTTCAGGTGCTGGCAGGAGCCGCTGCTGCGGCCCTTCTCTTGGTGCTCGCGCTTAACGCCGCCAGAACGCCGGCGTGAACAGTACCAGCAGGGTGAAGATCTCCAGCCTGCCCATGATCATCGCCAGGCTCAGCACCCATTTCGCCGCGGCGGGCACCGCTATGTAATGCAGCGCTGCCTCCCCCAGGGCCGGGCCGAGGTTGCTGATGGCGCTGGCCAGGGCCGAGAAGGCCGTGACCTGGTCCAGCCCCAATGCCACCAGCAGCAATAGCATGATCGCGAACAGGCCGACATAGGTCGCGAAGTAGCCCCAGACGGCATCGATGACGCGTTCGCTCACTTCGCGGGTGCCCAGCTTGACCAAGATCTGCGCCTGGGGGTGGATCAGCCGCATGATCTCGCGCTGGCCCTGCTTGAACAGCAGCAGCACGCGCAGCAGCTTGATGCCGCCCGAGGTGGAGCCGGCGCAGGCGCCGACCATTCCCAGCAACAGCAGCAGCAACGATGCCGCGGCCGGCCAATCGTGGTAGGGGGCCGTGGTGAAGCCGGTGGTGGTTCCGAACGAGACCACCTGGAAGATGGCGCTGCGGATCGCCAGGGCGTCCTGCTCGTAGGCCTGGCTTGCGAGCAGGATGGCGCTTACTGCCAGAATGGCCGCGAGCTGTACCTTGGCGTAGAACCGGAATTCGCTGTCGCCGGTGTAGGGCTTGGTGCTCAGTCGCCGCCAGGCCAGGAAGTGCAGCGAGAAATTGACCCCGCCGGCGAACATGAACACGATCGCGATCGCTTCGATCAGCGGGTTGTCGAAATAACCGAGGCTGGCGTCGTGGGGCGAGAAGCCGGCGGTGGCGACCGTCGAGAAGCTGTGCATGACGGCGTCGAACGGGTCCATGCCGGCCAGCCAGTAGGCGCCGGCGCAGCTCAGAGTGAGTCCCAGGTAGAGATACCAGAAGGCCTTGGCGGTCTCGGTGATGCGCGGGGTCAGCTTGGCATCCTTGATCGGCCCCGGTGTCTCCGCCCGGTAGAGCTGCATGCCGCCGATGCCCAGCATCGGCAGGATCGCCACCGCCAGCACGATGATGCCCATGCCGCCGAGCCACTGCAGCTGCTGGCGATAGTAGCGGATCGACAGCGGCAACTCGTCGATGCCGACCAGGGTGGTGGCGCCGGTGGTGGTGAGCCCGGAGACGCTTTCGAAGACCGCATCGGCAAGCGGCATCCGCGGCGTTTCCAGCAGCACGAAGGGCAGCGCGCCGGCAAGGCCGAGCACGATCCAGAACATGGCGACGATGAAAAAGCCGTCGCGCGTCTTCAGCTCGCGGCGGATGGCGCGTACCGGCAGCCACAGGAAAAGGCCCAGGCCGAGCAGCGTGCCGAAGGTCACGAGGAACGGGAGCAGCGTGGCGTCGCCGGCAGCCAGCGCCAGCAGCGCCGGCGGCAGCATGGTGCCGCTGAACACCATGAGCAGCATGCCGAGGATGCGCTGAACCGCGTCCAGGTGCATTTACAGGCCCCGCGTCGTAATGCCGGCCACCGGCTCAGAGGAAGGTGACGCCGACCTGGAACAGGCGCTCGACCTCGCCGACCTTGCGCTTGTCGACCAGGAACAGGATGACGTGGTCGTCCGGCTCGATGACGGTTCCGCCGTCGCCGATCAGGACCTCGTCGCCACGAACCACGGCGCCGATGGTCGCGCCGGCCGGCAGCGGGATCTCGTCGATGCGCCGGCCCACCACCCGGGAGCTGCTGCGGTCGCCGTGGGCGACCGCCTCGATCGCCTCGGCCGCGCCGCGGCGCAGCGAGTGGACGTTGACCACGTCGCCGCGGCGGATGTGGGCGAGCAGGCTGCCGATGGTCGCCTGCTGCGGCGAAACGGCGATGTCGATGTCCTCGCTGCCCTGCACCAGGTCGACATAGGCCGTGCGGTTGATCAGCGCGATCACCATGCGCGCGCCCTTCCGCTTGGCCAGCATGCAGGAGAGGATGTTGGCTTCGTCGTCGTTGGTCAGGCCGCAGAATACATCGGTGTTCTCGATGTTTTCCTCGAGCAGCAGGTTCTCGTCGGCGGCATCTCCCAGCAGCACGATGGTGCGGTTGAGCTCCTCGGAAATCTCGCGGGCGCGTTGCGCGTCGCGCTCGATGACCTTGACCTGGAAGCGGCTCTCGAGCTCTTGCGCCAGCCGTTTGCCGATGTGGCCGCCGCCGGCGATGATGATGCGCTTGACCGGCTTCTCCAGCCGCCGCAGCTCGCTCATCACGGCGCGGATGTTCTTGCGGGCGGCGATGAAGAATACCTCGTCGCCGGCCTCGATGACGGTGCGGCCGGTCGGCAGGATGGGCTGGCCGCGCCTGAAGATGGCCGCCACCTGCGCCCGGATGCCGGGCATGTGCTGATGCAGGGCGGCCAGCTCGTTGCCGACCAGCGGCCCGCCGTAATAGGCGCGCACGCCCACCAGCCGTACCTTGCCGCCGGCGAAGTCCAGCACCTGCAGCGCGCCCGGATGCTCGATCAGCCGCTGGATGTAGCGGGTCACCAGCTGCTCGGGGCTGATCAGCACGTCGATCGGGATGCCGCCCTCGCCGAACAGTTCGGGGCAGCTCAGGTACTCATGGGCCCGCACCCGGGCGATTTTCATCGGAGTCTGGAACAGGCGGGCGGCCACCTGGCAGGCGATCATGTTCGCCTCGTCGCTGTTGGTGACGGCGAGGATCATGTCGGCATCCTCGGCGCCTGCGCGCCGCAGGACGGCAGGATAGGTGGCGTTGCCGGCCACCGTGCGGATGTCCAGCCGGTCCTGCAGGTCCTGGAGGATGCGGGGGTTGATGTCGACCACGGTGATGTCGTTGGCTTCCGAGGCCAGGTTGTCCGCCACTGAGCCGCCGACCTGGCCGGCGCCGAGGATGATGATCTTCATAGCACATCCTTCGGATCGATCCCCAGCGACTTCAGCTTGCGGTACAGATGGGTGCGCTCCATGCCGGTCAGCTTAGCGAGCCGGCCGACGCTGCCGTTGGCCTTGCGCAGCTGGTAGAGCAGATAGATCCGCTCGAACTGCTCGCGGGCCTCGCGCATCGGCAGGTCGAGCGGCAGCGACAGCTCTTCGGCGACAGCGGCTTCCACCTCCGAGCCGGTCAGCTGGGCGCTGCCGAGCGCCGACTCGACTTCCGCGACGCCGATCTCCTCCTCGCCGCCCATGATCAAGAGCCGCTGCACCAGATTGCGCAGCTCGCGTACATTGCCCGGCCAGCTGTGGTTGCGCAGCCGGTTCTGCGCAGCCAGCGAGAACCGCCGGTAGCGCAGCCGGTCGCGGTCCACCAGCC
>JAJUFY010000386.1 GCA_029263635.1 Ectothiorhodospiraceae bacterium
CACCAGCAGCCACTGCCGTCCGAGAGGCGGGCAAAAAAAAGCCCGCCAGGGGTGGCGGGCTAAATAGATATCTGAGGAGATATCTAAGGAGGAGGAGAGACTAGATAATACCCTTTTATGTTGCGGTGCGCAATATGCTGCAGTGCAAAAAATTACGGAACCAGTTCACAGAATCGTCATTCCGCCGGATCCGGCCTCCGCTCCCACACCAGGAGCCGGTTATTGGCCGGCATGGCATGGTCCCGCCGCAGCTCCAGGCCGCTGGTATCCGCCAGCGCCTGCAGCGCCTCCAGGTCCCGGACTCCGCTCGCCGGGTCGCGAGCGCGCAGCATGCGGTCGAACTCGGCGTTGCTCGGGCTGGTGTGGCGGCCGCCATAGCTGAACGGCCCATACAGCACGAACCGGCCGCCGGCGGGCAGCCGCCGCCCGATCTGCACGAACATCGCCGTTACCGCCCGCCAGCTCATGATGTGCGCGGTATTGGCGCTGAACACGGCATCGAATGGCCAGTCCGGCCAGGGGCCGAGCACGTCGAGCAGCAGCGGTTCCCTCACATTTGGGGCCGCCGCCTCGGCAAGCCAAGCTCGGATGCCGGCGTGATTGACGGCCAGATCGCTGGTCTGCCAGATCAGGCGCGGCAGTGCCGGACCGAAGAACGCTGCGTGCTGGCCGGTGCCGCTGCCGATCTCCAGCACCCGGCGCGCATCGGCGAACTCGTGGATCAAGACCTCCAGAATAGGCCGTTTGTTCCGTTCGCAGGCCTCGGCATACGGTTTCATCCCAGGCTCTCCTGCAGCAGCAGGCTCAGGGGCGACGCGGCAGTCCCTGGAGCGCCTGCCGGCTGACCAGCTCCACCTGCACCGAAGCGGATTGATCCGACAGCCACGCCTGGCCGTCCTGCACCGTGCAGTGGAGCTGCATGCTCCGCCGTGCCAGGCCGGCCAGGGCCTCCACGGCCGCCGTCGGCACGTGGACCACGGCCAGGTTGGCGAGCCCTGCCAGCCGCGGCCCGATCTGCCGCCACCAGATGTCGGCGCTGTTACCGCCGTAGCTGTAAACATAGACGCTGTCGGCGCGGCCGCAGGCACGCCGGATCAGGCGCTCGTCCGGCTGGCCGAGCTCGGCCCAGAGCTCGATGCGGCCGGACAGGTCCCGCTGCCAGAGCGCCGGCTCGTCCTCCGTGCTCAGGCCACGGCCAAAGGCCAGCCTGTCGCTGGCATGCAGTGCGAATACCAGCAGCCGCAGCATCATCCGCTCGTCGGTCTCCGACGGGTGGCGGGCGATGGTCAGCACATGCTGCCCGTAGTACTGCCGGTCCAGGTCCGCGACCTGCAGCTCGGCTTTGTAAATGGTGGCTTTCAAGGCCATCGGCTCGCCCCAATGCAAACGCGCCGGCTCAGGGCCGGCGCGTGAAGGATCCGCTCCCGGGCAGCACACCCGGACGGGGCAGCGCTACTCGTTGCTGGCGAAGCCGAGCAGATGCAGCAGGCTGGTGAACAGGTTGAACAGCGCGACGTACAGCGTCACCGTCGCCATGATGTAGTTGGTCTCGCCGCCATTGATGATCTGGCTGGTCTGGAACAGGATCAGGCCGGACATCAGCAGCACGAACATGGCGGACACCGCCAGCGACAGGGCCGGCATCGAGAAGAAGATCGCCGCCAGGCCGGCCAGGAAGGCGACCAGGATGCCGACCATCAGGAAACCGCCCATGTAGCTGAAGTCCTTGCGGGTGGTGACCGCATAGGCCGACAGCGCCAGGAAGATCGCGGCGGTGCCGCCCATGGCCATCATCACCACCTCATGACCGTTCGGCAGCTGGAGGTAGGCGTTGATGATCGGGCCCAGGGTGTAGCCCATGAAGCCGGTCAGCAGGAACACGAAGCCGAGGCCGGCGACGCTGTCGCGGAACTTGGTGGTCAGGAACAGCAGGCCGAAGTAGCCCACCAGCGTGATGATCAGGCCGGGATGCGGCAGGTTCAGCGCTGCCGACACGCCTGCCGTCACCGCGCTGAACAGCAGCGTCATCGACAGCAGCAGGTACGTGTTGCGCAGGACGCGGTGCTGGGCGAGCGCGCGCTCCTGGGTCGCAGATTGGATGCCGGCCGGTACGGGCTGCAGCTCAGGTTGCATGCTTCCTCCAG
>JAJUFY010000426.1 GCA_029263635.1 Ectothiorhodospiraceae bacterium
GGTGCTGTGATGGGGCACAAGGTCTGGGTGGACGAAGAGCCGGGGCCGGGCCTCATGCAGCGCCGCTATCGCGAGCTGATGGAGAAGGGCGGGCTCCCGCTGCCATGGCAGGTCAGCGAGGAGGACGAGTGCGTGGTGCTGGCGGCAAACGGCGCCTGTGTAGCCACGGCCGACGTCAATCGCGACTTGCCGGACAGGGTCGCGGCCCTAGTGGCGGCCGGGATCGTGGCGAGCGTGAACAGTGACGCGGGCTTCTGGCTGAGCGACTGCGACTGCGCGGAGGAGAAGGAATGAGCGGCGAGCTGGCGCCTCAGCGCGGCTGGGCCGAGGTGATGCTCGAACTGGCCGAGGCCCTGGAGCGGCTGGGGCCGATCCGGGCGACCTTCTCCCGAGAACACGGGCTGATCCTCGACGGGCGCTACGGGGTGGCGCCGGCGGACGTGATCGCGGCGGCTGGAGAAATAAAAAAGGGGGAAGCTGCATGAGGATGCCGGAGTTCCTGCGGCGGGCGTTGCTGCGCCGCGCCGGTGCGATCATGGCGAGACGGTCACCGGACTACGTCATCGGGGGGCACGAGCGGCCCTATCTGGAGCGCTGGTGGGTGATCCCGCGCAACCGGTTCCTGAACCTCTACCTGCACCGCTTCGTGCGGAGCGACGACGACCGGGCGCTGCATGATCATCCCTGGGTGAACGCGAGCCTCCTGCTCGACGGCCGCTATCTTGAGTGGCTGCCGGCAGAGGAGGGGCTTCACCGGGTCGAGGTGCGCTCCGCCGGGGACGTGGTCTGCAGGGGTGCAGCGGCGTCGCATCGGGTGGAGCTGGTGGCCCGCAACGCAGCCGGCGACCTCACGCCCGTCATCACCCTCTTCTGTACCGGGCCGCGGCTGCGCGAGTGGGGATTCTGGTGCCCCGGCGGGCGCTGGGTGCACTGGCGGGATTTCACGGCGCCGGGCCGCTCCAACGAGATCGGGCCCGGGTGCGACGGGCCGGCTTCGCTGCCGGGGAAAGCGCCCCAGTCGGCAGGAAGGCCGCGGTTGCGGCCGGTCGAGATGTTCTTCCAGCAGATCTTCGGGGGTGGGCGGTGAGCTACGATCAGCAGGCATTCCTACGGCACCAGGTCGAGCGCGGGATGACGTTCGCGGCGCTATGCCGGGCCTATGGCGCGAGCCCGAACGAAATGCGGCAGACGCTGCAGAGGGCCGGATTGCTGCGCTCGGTGCTGCCGGAGGAGCCGGGGCCGGCGAGTTCGGCGCGGGCGGTCGATAGCGCGCCGATCCCGCCGCGACTGGCGCGGCGGTTGAGTCCGCTGCAGCAGGAGCTTTACCGGCTGCTCCGCCAGGTGGCCGCGGAGGAAGCACTCTGCCCCTCGGTGATCGAGCTGGCGCGGGAGCTGCGTTCCGATCCCGGTAGCGTGCAGAAGGCGATGCCGGCGCTGGTGCGCCACGGCGCTATCCGGGTGCGGGTGGTGCGGCAGCGACGGGTCGTCGAGATCCTCGAGACGGGGAAGGTCACCGCTGACCCGCCGCGGAAAGGGAGCAAGAGAGCTGCCGAGGCAGCCAAACCGGTGCCAGGCTCACCCGAGTGGTGGGCGGCGCGAGAGGTGGCGGCGTGAGCCGGCTGGGGCTGACCCACTGCCGCTGGCCGGGCTGTCAGATAAGGGTGCCGGCTGGGCGCTGGGGGTGCCGGGAGCACTGGTACGCGCTGCCCTGGCAGCTGCGCAAGCCGCTGATCGCGACCGTCGAGCCGGCGCAGCTGGCCGGCGGCGCGCCCTCGCAGGCGTGGCTCGAGGCGAGTGACCGGGCCCGAGCATGGGCTGAGAAAC
>JAJUFY010000260.1 GCA_029263635.1 Ectothiorhodospiraceae bacterium
CGCGCTGTAGGCCTCGACCTGATCCAGGATCGATCGGTACTGCCGGAAGTTCTGCTGCACCGCCATCAGCAGTTCCTCGCCGGGGCCGCGGACATAGCCTTCCAGTTGCGCCATCGCGGCGGCGGTGGCTTCGGCGAAGCGGCGGCTGTTCGCGCTGGCGGCCCCGTGGTCGTCGGCGAACACCGTCTGCCCCGCGGCGACGTGATACTGGTAGGTGCTGCGGTGCACGTCCTTTGCCAGTTTCACGATCGGCAACACGGTGTTGATGATGGCATCCGTCTGCAGGCGCATGATGTACATGAACGTCAGCCCAGCTCCTGACGAAATCACCAGCAGCAGCGTGAGCGCGCCGAAGGCGCCGATAAGCTTGGTTCGCAGTTTCATGGGGCGCTGTACGGTAGAGGACTTGCTTCCCTGTTATCGGCCATCCGCGCCCCGACTTGAGAAACGGCTCCCCTGGCCCTCAGGGACCACGGGCAGTAAAAAAGCGCGACGCATTCGCGCCGCGCTTGCGACTCGGGGTGCTCCGGCCTACTTGCGAACGCCCTCGACCACGAAATACAGGTCCATGGTCTCGGCAGCCGGGCCCAGGTTGTAGCTGATGCCCCAGTCGCTGCGCTTGATGGTGGTCTTGCCGCTGTAGCCGCGGCGGTAGCCGCCCCAGGGATCCTTGCCGGCGCCGACGAAGGTGACGTCGATGGTGATCGGCTTGGTAACGCCGTGCAGGGTCAGGTCGCCGGTGAGTACGCCGTCCTCGCCCTTGGGCTCGAAGCTGGTGGTCTTGAAGGTGGCGGTCGGGTACTTGTCGACGTTCAGGAAATCCTTGCCGCGCAGGTGCTTGTCACGCTCGGCATGGTTGCTGTCGATGCTGGCGGTCTTGACCTCGACGGTGATGGAGTTGGCCCTGGGGTTGTCAGCGTCGTACACGAAGCTACCGGAGATATCGTTGAACCGGCCCTGCAGGAAGCTGAAGCCCAGGTGCGAGATGCTGAAGTTGATGAAGCTGTGAGTCGGGTCGATCTCGTAGGTTTCCGGCGCGGCCATGGCGTTGGACGCGAACAGGCTGCCGGCGAGGGCAAAGGCGATCAAAGGACGGGTCATGCGCATGTGTCGTTCTCCTTGGGTAGAAAGCGGGGATTAACCAATCATCTTCCGCAACGTGCCGTCGCGGTCGATGAACTGATGCTTGAGCGCTGCGGCGACGTGCAGCACCACCAGCCAGGCGCCGCCGAAGGCCAGCAGGTAGTGGGCGCGGCCGGCCCACTCCTCGCGGCCCGAGCTGGGCGACAACAGGGCCGGCAGCTCGAACAGCCCGAACACGTCGACGCCGCGGCCATCGGCAGTTGACATCAGGTAGCCGCTGATAGGGACGAGCACCATCAGCAGGTAGAGCAGCCCATGGCCCAGCCTTGCCGCCAGCCGCTCCCAGCGCCGGCTGACGTTCAAGGCCGGTCGCCGGTCGACCAGCAGCCAGGCCAGCCGCAGCACGATCAGCGCGCCCGCCAGCACGCCGAGGCCGCGGTGCAGGTCCGGGATCACCCGATACAGCGGGTCGTAGTAACCGAGCTCGGTCGCCCACCAGCCGGTAACGAACAGAGCGATCAACAGCAGCGCCATGCCCCAGTGCAGCAGCCTGGCGATGCGTCCGTAACGGTCGTTCGTGCTCTTCCACATGTTGCGATCTGCCTGGGGTCACCCATGAATTGCAAACCAGCTTATCAGTCACGAACAAACTGATAATCAGTCGAAATGGAAATATATTATCCCGAATAAGGCAACAGTCAGCCGATCTCTCCTCCGGCGGCTTCCGCCATCCAGGCATCCCAGGGGGGCCGGTCGCCCCAGGCCCTGACCAGGAAATCGATGAATACCCGCACCTTGGCGGCCAGGTGACGCCGGCTTGGGTAGACCGCATACGCGGTGACCGACGGCACCTGATAGTCCTGCAGCAGCGGCACCAGCCGGCCGGCGCGCAGGTCGTCGCCGACGATGAAGGTCGGCTGCAGCACGATGCCCTCGCCGGCAACAGCCGCGGCGCGCAGCACGTCGCCGTTGTTGGCGGTCAGAAAACCGGCGACCTGCACCTGCTCGGGGCCGGCATCGCCCAGCAGCGTCCAGAGGCTGGGCTGATCCGAATAGCTGTAGAGCAGGCACTGATGGCGGGAAAGATCCTGCGGCGTCCGCGGGATGCCGTGCCGCTCGAGGTAGGCCGGAGCCGCGCAAATCACCATCCGCACCGGCGCCAGTGGCCGTGCCACCAGCGAAGTCGCCAGCTGGCCGCTGATGCGGATCGCGACATCGTGGCCCTCCTCCACCAGGTCCACCATCCTGTCGTTCAGGTGCAGCTCCAGCGCCACGTCCGGTTGCTCCCTTCGGAACCGCGCCAGCTCGGTGCTCAGATGCAGGATGCCGAACGACACCGGGGCGCTGACCCGCAGCAGCCCGCTGGCTGCGCGATTGTCGGCGCTGACAGCCGCTTCCGCCTCGGCCAGGTCGGCCAGCAGCGCCGTGCAATGCTGATAGAAGGCCCGGCCGGCATCGGTGAGGCTGACCCTCCGGGTGGTGCGATGCAGCAGGCGGGCGTCCAGATGCGCCTCCAGTTCCGACACCTGCCGGGACACGCTGGTCGTGGACAGATTCAGGCGTTCGCTGGCGCGGACGAAACTGCCGGCCTCGACCACGGCGACAAAGGCCTGCATGGCGGCGAACCGGTCCATTGTTCCTCCTTACGGTATAACGCATGTCATTCTCTCATATATATCACATTCCCCGCCGGCTTTATCCTGGCTGGACACTGAACGGAGGCTGCAATGACCCGCATACCCACCCTGTACGTTTCCCACGGCTCGCCCATGCTGGCGCTTGATCCCGGCGCCACGGGGACGGCCTGGCATACGCTCGCCGAGCGCCTGCCGCGACCGCGGGCGATCGTGGTGGTGTCGGCGCATTGGTCGGCGCCGACCCCGGTCGTCGGCAACGGCGGGCAGCACCAGACCATTCACGATTTCTACGGCTTCCCCGCCGCGCTTTACCAGCTCCGCTACGACGCTCCCGGCGATCCGGCACTCGCAGCGCAGCTCGCGCGGGCGCTGGAGGCCGCCGGCTGGACTGCCGCGCTCGACCCGCAGCGCGGACTGGATCATGGCGCCTGGGTGCCGTTGCGGAGCATGTACCCGGCCGCCGACATCCCGGTGGTGCCGGTCGCCATCAACGCCCGCCGGGACCCGGCCTATCACTACCACCTGGGCGAAGCCCTGCGCAGCGCCCTGGACCATGACGTGCTGCTGATCGCCTCCGGCAGCCTGACGCACAACCTGCACGAATTCGTGCCAGGCCGGCAGGCCCTGCCGCCACCGGCCTATGTCGAGGATTTCCAGCAATGGATCTTCGAGCGGCTGCAGGCCGGCGATCTGCCGGCCCTGCTGGACTATCGCCGGCAGGCACCGGCAGCCGAGCGGGCGCACCCGACCGACGAGCACCTGCTGCCGCTGTTCGCAGCGCTCGGCGCCGGGTCCGGCGCGCCGGGCGAGCGGCTCCACGCGAGCCAGACCTACGGCGTGCTCGCCATGGACGCCTACGCCTTCGCCTGACGGCGCAGCGCGCCCGAGGCGAGGGCGACGCCGGCGGCGGCCGCGGCCACCCCCGCGGCCGTCCAGCCGTCCAGCGCCTCGCCCAGGACC
>JAJUFY010000477.1 GCA_029263635.1 Ectothiorhodospiraceae bacterium
CAGAACCCTTCACATAGCCCGACGGCCGCCGACGGCCCTGATAGAAGGCTTCGAATACCCGCTCCCATTCGTCGGTATCGATGCCCGGGCCGGAGTCGGTGACTTCCAGGCAGGCCGCTGCGTCTTCCTGCCACAAGCGTACCGCGATTCGTCCGCCCTGCGGCGTGAACTTGATGGCATTGGAGAGCAGATTATCGATGACGGTGCCGATTTTCTCGTGATCGGCATACAGGCTGAGGTCGGCCAGCTCGCAGTCCAGCGTGATGCCCTTGCTGAGCAGGGTGGGCTTGTGGTTCTGCAGGATCCGGTTGGCCAGCGGCTTGAGCTCCACCCGGGCCAGGTGCAGCGTCGGCGCGTGATTCTGCGAGGTGCCGAAGCTGAGCAGGTCCTCGATCAGCGCCTGCAGCTGATGGGCGTTGGAGCGGAGGATGTCGGCGATCTCCTGCTGCTGGTCGTTGAGCGGCCCGACCACGCCGTCGCCGAGCAGGTCGACGCTTTCGCGGATCGCGGTGAGCGGCGTCTTGAGCTCATGGGAGATGTGCTGCAGGAATTTGGCCTTCTGCTGCTCCAGATCGTTCAGGCGCTGGCGCAGCCAGTCGAGCTGATGGCCCAGGTACTGCAGGTCCTGCGGACCGGAGACGCTGATCGGGCTGTCGAAATTGCCGGCGCCGAGGTGGCGGATGGCATGGTCGACCTGCCGGATCGGATGGGCGATCAGAGCGGTGAAGACGCCGACCGACAGCAGCGTGAGCGGTACCAGTGCGAAGGCGAGCCCGAAGAGCACGCGCTGCGCTTCGGCGGCAGTGCGGCCAAGGATCTCGGCCTGCTGGTCGATCAGCTGACTGCTGCTGTTGAGAATGCCGCGGGCACGGTCGGCAAGCTCCTGAAAGCGCTCGGCGACTTCGTCGCCGGCGCCTGTCAGCTTGCCGCCGGTGAAGTCGGCGAACAGAGCGGCCTCGGCGGCCTGCAGCGCGACCACCTGGTGTTCCTGATCGTTGCCGGCAGTCAGTGCCAGCAGTTCCCGGATGGTTGCCTGGAAATCGCCATGGGCGGCCTCATAGGCCTCCAGCAGCGCCGGGTCGCGCAGCACCAGATGCTGGCGCGCGTAGCGTTCCATGGCGTTGACCTGGCTGATCAGCAGCCGGCTGCCGCGGGTTGCCTCGACGGCCTGGTAGACGGCGTTCTGGCTCTGGTCGACCAGCCGATCGATGTACAGCACGGCAAGCGCAAGCGCGATCACCAGCGGCAGCGCGACGAAGGCGAAGCCGTACAGGATCAGCCGCAGTGTCGTTTTCGGATGGTACAGAGCTGCTCCCTTTCATGCTTGCGGCCTTCTCCCCCTGAAGGCCGGCCGTGTGGCCGCCCTAGCCGGCCGGCGGATCGAACAGGTCGCCGGCGGCCGATGCCCCCGCTGCCGGCGGTTTCAGGCCGAAGTGCAGATAGGTCGAGCGCGTGACGACCCGGCCGCGCGGCGTGCGCATCATGTAGCCCTGCTGGATCAGATAGGGTTCCAGCACATCCTC
>JAJUFY010000204.1 GCA_029263635.1 Ectothiorhodospiraceae bacterium
GCCGGCACCAGCGAGGAAGGCTTCTACAAGGCCAAGCTGCAGACCGCCCGCTTCTACTACGGGCGCATCCTGCCGCGTACCCGCGCCCATGTGGCGGCAATGGAGTCCGGCTCCGCCAACCTGATGGAAATGGACGAGGCCCATTTCCTGATCGAAGCGTAAGCCGCGGCGGCACTTCCCCGGCGGGCGGCCTGCCTGGCCGCCCGCCGGTTCCACTTGCCGAGGAATTCATAGAAGATCGATGTCAGGCGACACAACGCCAACCGCCCCGTACAAGGCGGACGATAACAGTGCGGTGACCGAACACCGCCGGATCTTTGAGGAGAGAGAACGGTGACCGATCACACCACCACCGCCGCGCCCGGCGAAACCACAGCGGCCGGCTTCGAGGCCTACGACTCGCGGCCTTGGCTCAAGCATTACACCGGCCTCAGCAAGCCCAACCTGGATGCCCTGCCCTACAAGAACTTCGGCGACATGGTCAGCCAGGCCAGCCGGGAATACGCCCAGCAGCCGGCGTTCACCACCATGCTGCCGACCGGCACCAGCGGCACGCTGACCTTCGCGGAAGTCGAGCAGCTGACCGATCAGTTCGCCGCTTACCTGCGCTTCGAGCTTGGGCTGGCCAAGGGCGACCGGGTGGCGATCCAAAGCCCGAACTGCCTGGCCTATCCGATCTTCCTGTTCGGCGCAGCCAAGGCCGGGTGCGTGATCGTCAACCTCAACCCGCTCTACACGCCACCGGAGATCGAGCACGCGCTCACCGACTCCGGCGCCAAGCTGCTGCTGATGATCGACATGTTCGCCGACAAGCTGGCGACCGTGATTCCCAAGAGCCAGGTGCAGACGGTGCTGATCACCAGCGTCGCGGACTTTTTCCCGCCGCTGCGCAAGTTCATCGTCAAGACCGTGCAGCGGCTGAAGAAGATGATTCCCGAGGTGCCGGTCCCGGCCCGGCCGTTCACCGAGGCCATCAAGCTCGGCGCCAAGCATCTCAACGGCGGCCGCGCCCTGCCGCGCGATGACGTCAGCCTGGACGATCTGCTGGCGCTGCAGTACACCGGCGGCACCACCGGCCGCCCCAAGGGCGCGATGCTGACCCATCGCAACCTGGTGTCCAACGTCGCCCAGAGCTACAACAACCTGCAGAACATCCTGCAGGACAACCGCACCACCCTGACACCGCTGCCGATGTACCACATCTTCGCGCTCGGCGTGAGCGGCGTGGTCTACAGCGTCGGCGGCCACAACGTGCTGATCCCGTCGCCGCGGCCGATCAGCAACCTCCGTCCGGCGTTCGAGAAGTTCAAGTTCGCCTTCATGCCCGGCGTCAACACGCTGTTCATCGGCCTGCTGAACGAGGAATGGTTCCGCGCCAACCCGCCGCGGGAGCTGACCCCGGTGGCCGGCGGCACGGCGCTGCAGGATGCGGTGGCCGAGCGCTGGAAGCAGGTCACGGGCCGGCGCATCTACCAGGGCTACGGCCTCACCGAGACCAGCCCCATCGTCACCTCGACCCCGATCGACAGCCCCGAGAAGCCCGGCACCATCGGCATTCCCTTTGCCGACACCTATGTGCGCATCGTCGACGACGAAGGCCGGCCGGTGCCGGTGGGCGAGCGCGGCGAGCTGGTAGTGAAGGGACCGCAGGTCATGAAGGGCTACTGGCAGCAGCCGGAAGCCACCGCCGAGGTCCTGAAGGACGGCTGGTTCTCGACCGGCGATATCGCCGTGATGGACGAAGACGGGTTCTTCTACATCGTCGACCGCAAGAAGGACATGGTCATCGTCTCCGGCTTCAACGTCTATCCCACCGAAGTCGAGGACGTCCTGGTCAAGCATCCCGGCGTGCTGGAAGCCGGCGTGATCGGCGTGCCGGACGAGGCCACCGGCGAGGCGGTGCGGGCCTACGTGGTCAAGCGCGATCCCTCCCTCACCGAGGAGGCGCTGCGCGAGCACTGCCGTCAGTACCTGACCGGCTACAAGGTGCCCAAGCAGTTCATCTTCCGCGACGAGCTGCCGAAGACGCCGGTCGGCAAGGTGCTGCGCAAGGAGCTCCGCCAGGAAGCCCTGCAGGAGCTGGGCGCAAGCTGAGATTTCTACCGGGCGCAAGCCCGACACCACTGGCCCGGCTTCGGCCGGGCTGCTCACGATGAAACCATGGAGACAACGATGAGCGTTGCCGGAAACTGGAAGCTGACGATGAACACGCCGTTTGGCGTGCAGACCCCGACTCTGTCGATCGACGCCGCCAACAACACGGGCACCCTGTCCGCTGCCACGGGCGACGCCGAGCTCGAAGAGCTCAAGATCGACGGCGACAATGTGAGCTTCACCGCCAAGGTTGCCACGCCGATGGGCAAGTTCCCGGTCTCCTTCAGGGCCACCGCCAGCGGCGACAACCTGAACGGCACCTTCAAGACCATGATGGGCACGACCGAATTTACCGGCGTGCGCATCTGAACGGCCGTTTCGCCTCCCCGGATGCCCGCCGCGGCGGGCATCCCGCCGTGCGCGCCTGACCAGCGCCGGCCGTCGCGGCCTGCCTTGCTGCGCGATCAGCCGCCCTGCGGCGGCACCGGCTGTTGCCGTTCCTTCGCGAGCCGGATCAGCGCCTCGGCAAGTTCCACCAGCGGATCGAACCCGCCCGGCTTTTCGTAGCAGGCCGCGGCACCCGCCGCCTCGGCCTCTGCGCGGATCTCCCCATCCACGACCGCGCTGACCATCACCGCGGGCACTCCGGCAAAGACAGCCTCGGCACGCAGAAACTCCAGCATCTCCACGCCGTTGCCGTCGCCCAGCGACCGGTCGATCAGGATCAGGTCGGGCAGCAGCCCCAGCTGATCCAGCTGCCGCAACGCCGCGCGGCCCCGCGCGAAACCTGTCGCCGACAGCACGACCGCTGCAGGCTCCACTGTTTCGAAGGCCTTCTGTATCAGCCGCAGAAACATCGGATCGTCGTCGATTACAACAACGCGCACTTGCCTCTCATCCCTGCGCAAGCAGAAAAAACATGACCCGCATTCTAGGTGGTGTTCGCCGATTGTGCGCGACCTCGATGACTCCTGCCGCATCGAAACCGGCGTTGTCTGGCAGAGAAATCCCGTCCTCCATGAGCATCGCAACGGGTCGGTCCCGGCCGCACGGACGTGATATCGGCAGCGAATCCCGTTTCTGCAGGTCGACCAAGGCGGTTTTGTGGCCGGGGCAGTTCTGCTACAGTCCCGCCACGCCAGCGGACCCATGCCCATGGCCGCCCGTGTCGCCGCCTTGCGCATGCCGCTCGTTCCGTTCTAGCGAGGAATCAGAACATGACCGATCACGTCCGCATCGAGACCGCGCAGGGGATCATGAGCATCCGCTTCAATCGCCCCGAGAAGAAAAATGCGCTGACCCAGGCGATGTACGCCGCGGCCGCGGACGCCATGATGGCAGCCGCCGAGGACAATGCCGTTCGCGCCCTGCTGATTGCAGGCACCGATGACTGCTTTACGGCGGGCAACGACCTGCAGGATTTCCTCAACAATCCGCCGCAGGGCGAGAGCAGCCCGGTGACGCGCTTCCTCAACGCCCTGGTGCGGACCCAGAAACCTCTGGTCGCCGCGGTCGAAGGCGTCGCGGTCGGCATCGGCACCACCATGCTGCTGCACTGCGACCTGGTCTATGCCGGCGAGAATGCCAGGCTGCAGCTGCCGTTCGTGAACCTGGCGCTGGTGCCCGAGGCCGGTTCCAGCCGGCTGCTGCCGGAAATGCTCGGTCATCGACGGGCTGCGGAACTGCTGATGCTCGGCGACATGTTCGATGCCCGCCGCGCGGTCGAGCTCGGCATCGTCAACGCCACCTGCCCGGACGGCAATGCCTACGCGCACGCCTATGAACGCGCCCAGGCACTGGCTGCCAAGCCGCCGGAAGCGCTGCGTCTGACCAAGGAACTCATGAAGCGCGGCCAGCGCGAGATGGTGCGCGACCAGATGCAGGTGGAAAGCGCCCTGTTCGCCGAGCGCCTCGCCTCGCCGGAAGCCCGCGAGGCCATGCTGGCCTTCATGGAACGCCGCAAGCCGGATTTCTCCCGCTTCAACTGAGCACCCGCCGCCTTTCCGCTCCCCGCTTCAGCGGGAGCTCGGCGGCGGCTCCGCCCGGCAGCCGCCGCCGTCCCGCCCGCTTCCTCTGTCGCCGACCGCAGACACCGCGGCCATTGGTGACTGCCTCCACAGAACCGCTCGTCACCATCGCGTAGCGTTCGGCTACGCCTCGGACGGACCCGATGCCGCGCGCTGCAGCGGGATGCCGGCCGTGCGCGGCTCCGCCCGAGCCCAGTACATCTTCTAGCCAGAACCAGGGAAGGTGGCATGTAGAGAGAACCTTCATGCAACCGACGACTCTGCGCAACACGCTGGCCGTGTTGCTTCTGGGTGCTGCGCTGACCGCCTGCGGCGGTGGCGGCAGCTCCGACTCCTCCACGTCTCCCATCGGGCCGACGACGCCTCCCATCGAGGAACCGCCCCCGGCCGACAATGAACCGGAACTGCCGCTTCCCGGCGATGACGAGCCCGGCGAACAGCCCGCCCCTGGCGGCAATGACGGCGGCAATGACGGCGGCAATGACGGCGGCAATGACGGCGGCAATGACGGCGGCAATGACGGCGGCAATGACGGCGGCAATGACGGCGGCAATGACGGCGGCA
>JAJUFY010000148.1 GCA_029263635.1 Ectothiorhodospiraceae bacterium
CAGCGTACGGCCTGGTCGGGCTCGGCCGCGACGAGGCCGCTCTGCAGCAGGCACCCCAGGATCACGGGCAGCAGCAATGCCCTGGTGAAGCGGCGTGGCTCAGTCACGGGGCTGCTGCTGTTGAGCGGCAATCCGGACATGGTTCAACACCCCGCCCAACTGGCCGGTCGATGCATGTTCGCTGTGGTTGACGAGATAACCCTGCAACCGTTTTTGCACGTCCGGGTCGAGGCGGTTCCATTGATGATTCTGGGACTGGGGCAGGAAGGATGCGGACTTGACTGGCTGGGCTGCTCCGGCAGCGACGAGGGCCTGGGGCTGCTGTTGGGTGGGACCGCTGCTCTGCCCTGCCCAATAGACCACCCCGACCATGGCGACCGAGGCGGCGACTCCCAGTCCTGCCAGCGGCCGCAGGATGCGGCGCATGGTGGCCGCGGAAGAGGCAGGGGCCGCCTCCAGGGCAGGTTCGGCCTCCAGCGCGGCCCGCACCCGCTCCACCAGCCGGGTGTCCATCACTTCCGGCAGCTGGCGGCGGATGGCATCGCCGATCATCACATAGCGCCCCAGCTGCATGGCTGCGTCCGGGTCGTTCACCAGCCGGCGTGTCAGGAACAGCGCCTCGTCCTTACGCAGCTCATTGTCGATCAGCGCTGACAGCTGCGCGTTGAATGCCTCGTTGCTCATACGACTCACCTTCCGGTCGGCCCAATCAGCGGCCGAAGTTTCTTGTCGATAGCGTCGCGCGCCCGGAAGATCCGGGAACGGACGGTACCTACAGGGCAGTCCATTGCCTGTGCGATTTCCTCGTAGCTCAACCCTTCGAACTCACGCAGGGTAATCGCGGTACGAAGATCCTCCGGCAAGGCGTCGATGGCGTCGAAGATGGTCCGCTCGACCTCATCCCGCTCAGCGATCCCCTCCGGGGTCTCCTGATCCTTTAGTCTTGACTCGAAGTCATATTGTTCCGCGTCCTGCGCATCGATATCGCTTTCCGGCGGCCGGCGACCTGCCGCCACCAGATGATTCTTGGCCGTATTGATACCGATCCGATACAGCCAGGTATAGAAACTGCTATCGCCGCGGAAATTCGGCAAAGCCCGGTACGCCTTGATGAAGGCCTCCTGCGCCACATCGAGGGCTTCCACGGGATCATGGATATAGCGGGTGATCAGCTTGACCAGCTTGTTCTGGTACTTGAGCACCAGCACGTCAAAGGCCCGCTTGTCGCCCGCCTGCACGCGCCTGACCAGTTCCTGGTCGACCGTCGTTGCGTTCATCCGATCAGCCATGACGACCGGACTCGCAGACGCTACCGCGCCGATAGACATCGATGCTCACGCTTGGTTCGCACATCCTGAAATGGTGAAGGTATATTACGCCGGCGGTTATAGCTGGTGTCACTCGAGATTCACGTCCGTCGCTGTCGGCCTCATCCCTGGACTCGGGCGCGTTGCCGAAGATCGGTCCGACGCCGGCAAAGGCAATCGAGGTTATCCGATCCCTCCCAACGAGCGCAACCGAATGCACGAGCGCACAACGACTTACGATGTCCTGATCATAGGCAGCGGCGTTGCCGGCCTGAGCCTGGCGCTGCGGCTTCCTCCCCACATGCGCATTGCGCTGCTGTCCAAGGGGCCGATCACGGAAGGCTCCAGTCTCTATGCCCAGGGCGGCATCGCCGCCGTTCTCGACAGCGCCGACTCCATCGACGCCCATGTCCAGGACACCCTGATCGCCGGTGCCGGCCTGACCGATCCGACCACTGCCCGCTTCGTTGCCGAACACGCCCCGGCCACCATCCGCTGGCTGCTCGACCAGGGCGTGTCGTTTTCCATGGCAGCCGGCCAGAGCGGGGAAGAAACCCTGCACCTGACCCGCGAAGGCGGCCATAGCCACCGCCGCATCGTCCATGCTGCCGACGCCACCGGACGCGCCGTCGAGACCACCCTGGCCGATCTGGTCCGTCGGCGCGCCAACGTCGACATCCTCGAACATCATGCCGCCATCGACCTGATCACCGCGGCGCGCCTCGGGCACGACACCGATCGCTGCCTCGGCGCCTATGTGCTGGATCTCCCCGGCGACCGGGTGCGGCTGCTGTCGGCCCGCAATGTCGTGCTCGCCACTGGCGGCACCAGCAAGGTCTACCTGTACACCAGCAATCCCGACGGGGCGACCGGCGACGGCATTGCCATGGCCTGGCGGGCCGGCTGCCGCGTTGCCAACATGGAGTTCAACCAGTTCCACCCGACCTGCCTTTACCACCCGCGCGCCAAGTCCTTCCTCATCAGCGAGGCGGTGCGCGGCGAAGGCGGGCTGCTGCTGCTGCCGGACGGTACCCGCTTCATGCCGCGTTTCGACAAGCGCGCCGAGCTGGCGCCGCGCGACATCGTGGCCCGCGCCATCGACCACGAAATGAAGCGACTCGGGATCGATCATGTCCTGCTGGACATCAGCCATCGGCCGGCGGAGTTCATCAAGAGCCACTTCCCCACCATCTACCAGCGCTGCCTCGAGTTCGGCTACGACATGACCCGCGAGCCGCTGCCGGTAGTGCCGGCCGCCCACTACACCTGCGGCGGCGTGGTGACCGATCTGCAAGGCCGGACCGATCTCCCCGGGCTCTATGCCATCGGCGAAGTAGCCTACACGGGCCTGCACGGCGCCAACAGGCTGGCGAGCAATTCGCTGCTGGAATGCCTGGTATTCGCCGCCGCAGCCGCCGAGCACATCCAGAGCAGCGCCGTCGATCTCCCCGCCCCGCCGGCGCTGCCGGCATGGGACGAAAGCCGCGTGACCGATTCCGACGAACAGGTGGTGGTCAGTCATAACTGGGACGAGCTACGCCGCTTCATGTGGGACTATGTGGGGATCGTTCGCACGAACAAGCGGCTGCAGCGTGCGCGGCGGCGGGTGGAGCTCTTGCAGACGGAGATCCGCGAGTACTACGGCAATTTCCGGGTAACCGGCGATCTGCTCGAGCTGCGCAATCTCGCTACCGTGGCGGAGCTGATCATCCGCTGCGCGCAGTCACGGCAGGAAAGTCGCGGCCTGCACTTCACGCTCGACTATCCGCACCCCGACCCCGCGCTCGAAGGCGTGCCGACCATCCTCACGCCGCCTTCGGTGCGGCCGTACGGCAATCTGGACTAAGGTCGAGCCGGTTACCGTGCCACGGCTGCCGCCCGCAACGCCGCGCGCAGCCGTCGATGCTGCTCGGCCGGCAGCTGCCAGTAGGGAATCGTCACCGCCAGACGACGACGCCCGGCCTGGAAGCGGGCCACGCACAGCCAGGGATGCGCGAACCAGCCGATCAGACTGGCATCGACCTCGTCGCGGCCGGCAAGCGACAGCCGCCAGCGGCCATCGCCGAGCAGCCGCAAGGCCTGTACCGGCCGCCGGCGCAGGCCAACCACCAGGGAAACCGCTACCGCCGCCAGCCAGACAGCGGCGGCATACCAGGGCAGGGGAAGCAACAAGGCCGGCAGAGCGCCGGCCAGATGGATACCGATGAAACAGGCCAGGGCGGCGCGCGACGGCGCGAGCCGGACCTCAAGCAGGCCGGCGGATGCGGTCGACGATCTCCTTGAGCTCGGCATCGTCAGGTTCTGCCGTCCCTAGCAGCCAGTCCTGCAGCACATCGTCCTCGCAATCGAGCAGACGCTCGAACGCGCGCCGTTGGCGCGCGTCGAGTCCGTCGTAGCCGGTATCCAGGAACCTGCGCAGTAGCAGGTCGAGCTCCAGCGTGCCGCGCCGGCAGCGCCAGACCAGCCGCGAGCGATCGCGTCCCATGCCTGCGGCGCCCCCTAGCGCCGCGCGACCAGCAGCTTCTTGATCTCGGCGATCGCCTTTGCCGGGTTCAGGCCCTTCGGGCAGGTCTTGGCGCAGTTCATGATCGTGTGGCAGCGGTAGAGCTTGAAGGGATCCTCCAGCTCATCCAGGCGCGTGCCGGTATCCTCGTCGCGAGAATCCACGATCCAGCGATAGGCCTGCAGCAAAATAGCGGGGCCAAGATAGCGATCGCTGTTCCACCAGTAGCTCGGGCAGGAGGTCGAGCAACAGGCGCAGAGGATGCACTCGTACAGCCCGTCGAGCTTGGCCCGGTCTTCCTTCGACTGCAGCCGCTCCTTGTCCGGCGGCGGCGGCGTCTGGGTACGGATCCAGGGCCGGATCGACGCGTACTGGGCGTAGAAGTGGGTGAGGTCCGGCACCAGGTCCTTGATCACCGGCATGTGCGGCAGCGGGTAGACGCGCACGTCCCCGGCAACATCGTCGATGGCCTTGGTGCAGGCCAGCGTGTTGCTGCCGTCGATGTTCATCGCGCAGGAGCCGCAGATGCCTTCGCGGCAGGAGCGCCGGAAGGTCAGGGTCGGGTCGATCTCGTTCTTGATCTTGATCAGCGCGTCGAGAACCATCGGCCCGCAGTTGTCCATGTCCACCTCGTAGGTGTCCAGGCGCGGGTTCTTGCCGCTGTCAGGATCCCAGCGGTAGACCTTGAAGCGCTTGATATTCTTGGCGCCAGCCGGGGCAGCGTAAGTGCTGCCCTCGGTGACGCGGGAATTTGCGGGAAGGGAAATCAGAGCCATCCGCCTAGCCTCGTCTCGTTAGTTGCGCGCCTTAGTAGACGCGCGCCTGCGGCTCGATGTACTGGACTTCGTCGGTCAGGGTGTAGGTATGCACCGGCCGATAGTCGAGCTTGACCTTGCCCTTCTCGTCCATCCAGGCCAAGGTGTGCTTCATCCACTCCTTGTCGTTCCGCTCGGGGTAGTCCTCCCGGGCATGGGCGCCACGGCTCTCCTTGCGGTTGAGCGCGCCCTGGATGGTGGTCACCGCCGACCCCAGCAGGTTCTCCAGCTCGAGCGTCTCGATCAGGTCGGAGTTCCAGATCAGGCTGCGGTCCTTGATGCCGACGTGGGCGAACGACGCAAACACCTGATCCATCTTCTCGCAGCCTTCCGCCAGCGACTCGCCGGTGCGGAACACGGCGGCGTAGTTCTGCATGGTCCGCTGCATTTCGAGCCGGATCTGGGCGGTCGGCAGATCACCCTTGGCGTGGCGCAGCCGGTCCAGGCGCGACAGCGCCAGGTCGGCGCCATCCGGCGGCAGCGGCTTGTGCGTGCGGCCTTCGGACTTGAGGATGGCTGCCGCCCGCTTGGCCGCGGCGCGACCGAACACCACCAGGTCCAGCAGCGAGTTGGAGCCCAGCCGGTTGGCGCCGTGCACCGACACGCAGCCGGCCTCGCCGATCGCCATCAGGCCCGGCACCACATGGTCGGGATTGCCGTCCTTGAGGGTGACGACTTCGCCGTGGTAGTTGGTCGGGATGCCGCCCATGTTGTAGTGGACGGTCGGGATGACCGGGATCGGCTCCTTGGTGACGTCAACGCCGGCGAAGATGCGGGCGCTCTCGGCGATGCCCGGCAGGCGCTCGTTGATGACGTCGGCGCCCAGATGCTCCAGGTGCAGGTGGATGTGGTCCTTGAGCGGGCCGACACCCCGGCCTTCACGGATCTCGATGGTCATCGACCGCGAGACGACGTCGCGGGAGGCGAGATCCTTGGCGTTGGGCGCATAGCGCTCCATGAAACGCTCGCCGTTGGCATTGGTCAGGTAGCCGCCCTCGCCGCGCACGCCTTCGGTGATCAGGCAGCCGGCGCCGTAGATGCCGGTCGGGTGGAACTGCACGAACTCCATGTCCTGCAGCGCCAGGCCGGCGCGCAGCACCATGCCGTTGCCGTCGCCGGTGCAGGTGTGGGCCGAGGTGCAGGAGAAGTAGGCACGGCCGTAGCCGCCCGTTGCCAGGCAGACGATATGGGCGCGGAAGCGGTGGATGGTGCCGTCCGCCATGTTGATCGCCACCACGCCGCGGCAGGCGCCG
>JAJUFY010000337.1 GCA_029263635.1 Ectothiorhodospiraceae bacterium
CCCCGACGTCATCCAGTGGGCGCCCGGCCTGCCCAAGACCCGCTCGGGCAAGATCATGCGCCGCATCCTGCGCAAGGTCGCCGCCAACGAGATCGACACCCTCGGCGATACCTCCACCCTCGCCGATCCCAGCGTGGTCGATGACATCATCGCCAACCGCGTCAACATTTAGAAATGATTGACAGGGTTGTTCTGTCGTGCGCAAGTGATGTATTCAGGAAGATGGCCGCCTCGGTCTGAACCGGGGCAGAGCTTGCTGATACGGCCCGGTTGATTCCGGCCTCGGCCGGAATAACCGACTCCCTGTGCTCGGCACCCAGCGATGCTGGCAGGGCAGTCGCGCCGTGCAGGAAACCGGAAGCTGCCCGCCGCATTCCGGTTTCGGCCAGCTTGGGGGGAGCGCAGTGACCAAACGACTCGATTCCGACGAAAGCCGGACGGCAGTTCTGCAGAACATTCGCAGCCTGGTGGACTTTCTCCGCCGGCATTCGCCATTCAATGCGATGAGCGAACCCGACCTGATCTATCTGGTCGAGCATAGCCGCCTCGCCTTCTATGCTGCCGGCGAGGAAATCCTCACCCCGGCGGCTGGCCGGGTCGACCGCTACTACATCGTCAAGCAAGGCCAGATCCGGGGCGAACGGCCGGAGGCCGACGGCTCGATCAGCACCCCGTTCGTGCTGGGGCCGGGCGAATCGTTCCCGGTCAGCGCGCTGGTGCAGGAACGGGCTACCCGCACCGTTCACCGCGCCGTCGCCGACACCTTCTGCCTGGAAGTGGACTGGGACACCTTCACCGAACTGTTCGACCGCAGCGGCCCGTTCCAGGATTTCTGCCTGCGCGGCGCCAGCAGCCTGCTCGACCGGGTCAGCCGGCGTACTCAGCGGGTGGCCGCCGAGCAGCTGGGCGCCCAGAACCTGCTCAATGGCCCCCTGTCCGAGGTGATCGCCCGCGCGCCGGTGACCTGCTCGCCCGACACCACGATCCGTGCCGCCATCATGCGCATGCACGCGGAGAAAGTCGGCAGCATCGTCATCTGCGATGCCGAGCAGCGGCCGCTGGGAATCTTCACGCTGCACGACCTGCTGGCCCTGCTGACCGATCCGCAGGCGGAACTGGACCGACCGATCGCCGGGGTCATGACTCCCGACCCGGTGTCCCTGCCGGCCGATGCCCGCGGCTTCGAGGCGGCCATTACCATGGTGCGTCACCGCTTCGGCCACATCTGCGTGCTGGACGGCGAGCGCCTGGTCGGCGTCGTCTCCGAGCGCGACCTGTTCGCCCTGCAACGGGTCGACCTGGCGCATCTGACCCGCCTCATCGCCCGCGCCGACAGCATCGCCGAACTTGCCGCAATCCGGCCGCAGATCGGCCGGCTGATCGACGCCATGCTCGCCCATGGCGCCGACACCACCCTGATCACCCACATCATCACGCTGCTCAACGACCACACCACGCAGCGGGTCATCGACCTTTGCATCGAAGCGCATGGCCGGCCGGACGTGGACTTCACCTGGATCGCCTTCGGCAGCGAAGGCCGCCGCGAGCAGACCCTGTCCACCGATCAGGACAACGGCATCCTGTTCCACACCCCACCCGGCATGAGCGACGAACAGGTCCGCGCCCGGCTGCTGCCGCTCGCGACCCGGATCAACGAGGCGCTGGCGCAGTGCGGCTTCCCGCTGTGCAAGGGCAACATCATGGCGAGCAACCCGGAGCTCTGCCTGAGCGAGGCCGAATGGCGCAACCGCTTCCGGCGCATGATCAACTCGGCCACCCCCAAGAATTTGCTGCGTTCCACCATCTACTTCGACCTCCGGCCGATCTGGGGCGACCCGGAACCGGTGCAGGCGCTGTACCGGCAAGTGGTGTCCTGGGCAGCGCGGGACAAGGTATTCCTGCGCCTGCTGGCTGCCGACGCCCTGCGCGCCCACCCGCCGCTGGGCCTGTTCCGCGACTTCCTCGTCCAGCGCGACGACAACAACCAGGAAACCCTGGACCTGAAGCTGCAGGGGCTGTCGCTGATCGTCGATGCCGCCCGCGTCCTGGCGCTGGCCAACCGCATCGCCGAGCCGGAAACTCTGAAACGACTCGATCTTGCGGCCGCCGCCGGCGCCATCACCCAGTCCAACGCCGACGCCTGGAAGGAAGCCTTCGGGCTGATCCAGCTGCTGCGCATGCGCAGCCACCGCGCCCAGGGACAGCAAGGCCTGCCGCTCAGCAACCGGCTCGATCCCGGGACGCTGCACGAGATCGACCGGCGCAGCCTGAAAGAAGCGTTCCGACAGATCCGCCGCCTCCAGCGCCGCCTGGAGCTGAATTATCAGCTATGACGGCAGCTTCATGAGCGTTACCAGTCGTTTGCGTGCCTGGCTGCGGCGGCGTCAACCGGCACCGGCCAGTCCCATGACAGCGCGCTCTGCACCTGCCGCCCAAGCGCCCGCGCCAGCCTCGGACAAGCGGCGCAGCGGCAGCCGCCTGCTGCACGCGATGTTCGGCCGGCAGCGGAGCAGCATTCCGCTGGAGCAGGCCAGGCTGATCGTCGTCGATGTGGAAACCACCGGGCTGCAAGTCCGGCGCGATCCGCTGCTATCGGTGGGCGCGGTGGTGATCGAGGG
>JAJUFY010000213.1 GCA_029263635.1 Ectothiorhodospiraceae bacterium
GACCTGGGCAACTTCGCCACCGTCAACGAAGTGATGAGCCGCTACTGCCAGCAGCCGTACCCGGCACGTGCCGCCATCGGCGTTGCCGCACTGCCCAAAGGCGCGCAGGTGGAAATGGACGCGGTTCTGGTCATCGACTGACCGGCTCCAGGCCGGCGCGGTGCAACACCGAGCCGGCGCATGCTTATCAGCGCACCAGCACCTCGACCCGCCTGTTGCGCGGCTCGGCAGTGGCATCCGGTGTGGCCACCAGCAGATTGCGCTCCCCGTGGGATTCCACGTGCAATTCCATCGCCTCCAGCCCTCTGGCCCGCAGCAGCTCGGCGATAGCCTGGGCGCGGCGTAAACCGACCTGCTCGTTGGCGGCACGATGGCCCAGGGTGTCGGTGTGGCCGATCACCGTGACCACCGGATAATTCCGATGGCGGGCGGCCAGCAGAATGCCGTCCAGCAGTTGCTCCGTGGCGCTGTCCGGCTCACCGGATGAGGCCGGATGCAGGATGAACCGTTCGGGCAGGGCCGGCTGGGCGGCCAGCGCCCGGTCGAAATCCGTCTTGCGGCGCATGTCGGATACGACATAGGGCTGACCACTCCCCGCTATCGCCATACCCTCGCCGGACGTCTCGAGCAGCCGCTGCCCCTCGTCGCCGAGCATGACGCCTCCATTCCCGTTCGCATCGTCCGCCAGCATCACGTAGGAATGCTGCGCACAGCCACCCAGCGCCGCCATCATCAGCAGCGCCAGCGTCTTGGTCAGCGATAGCCGCTTCACGGAGTCACCTTCATCAATACCTGGCCACCGCGCACCCCGACCCGGCCCTCTGGGGTCTCGACGGCGACCGCCTGCGGATCGAGTCGGGCCATGTCGCCGGTGATCAGATTCAAGGTGCCGCGATTGAGTGTCGCGCGCAGACGCAGCTCATCCGCTGCCGGGGCGAAGCGGTAGTCGTCGAGGGTCAGCTCGCTGTGCGGACCGAACGACAATACGCTGCCGTCACCGAGGATCACGCCCAGCGCTCCTTCCGCGCCGGTGCTCAATGCCACACCCGGCACGATCGCCTGGCCGACCTTGGCGGCGTTGGTGTAGCCGCGGCTGCTGATGTAGGCAGCGCCTTCCACTCGGGCGACATGTCCTACCGGTTCCGGCAGGTTTTCGGCCGAAGCAGGCGCTATCCAGACTGCGGCAACCAAGGAGAAGACCCGCAGCATGTAGTTGTTGAGACAGCTCATCGAAATTCTCGAATCGTCGGGAGTGCAGTTGGAGCGATCTCCTCGCTCCACAGGCTAAGGCAGCCCAGACCGGCAAAAAATCCCCTACCGTTTCGTTTTCCGTTCAGTCTGCCAATAGCCGGGCCTCATGCGGGCCAGGACCGACTCAGCGCGCTCGAATACACCTGCAAGCGCCGACTCCGCTCTAGGGTCTGCTGATGCGAAGCATCTCAGTTCACGTAGCGGCGCGCCGCCTGTTGCAGCAGCCCTTCCTGCTTCATCTGGTCCAGGGTGCGCTGAAGCTTCTCGACGACGGCGTCGGGCGTTTCCTTGTTCATCGCCAGGTAAAGATCGACCCGGCTCAGGGTCAATGCGACAGCGAGAGGACCGACACCGGCCTGCTTCGCCTCGTACTCACCGGACGGGTTGGTGGTCGCCCACAGGTCGAACTGGCCGGCCTTCAGCTTGGCTGGCGTATCGATCAGGGAACTCTGCACCTCGATACCGCGGTTGATCAGGTACTGACTACCTACGCTGCCATCCTTCGAGCCGATCCGGTACTGCCTGGCATCGTCCAGGCTGGAGACCTGGATCGGGCTGCCGGGAGTCTTGAGCAGCACGATCTGAATCTCGCTGAGCGGACCGACCCATTTGTATCTGGGCTCGCGCTCGGGCGTACGGCTGAGGGAGAACACGGCGAAGCCGGGGGTTTTCTCGGCCAGTTGCTGCAAGCGGCTCCACGGGAAACGCAGGGTCATCGCGTAGGGCACGCCCGCGCGCTTGAACAGGGCGGCCACCACCTCGGCGTCGATGCCGCTGATCGCATCTTCCCTGGCGAAGTTCTTGCCATCGACGGCCATGCTGAACGGCGGGAAATTCTGCGTGAGCAGGTTGATCGTCTCCTCGGCGGCATTGGCCGGGGCGAAAGGCAGAAGGGTCATCAGCGCGCCCAGAAAAGCGGAGCGGATACATTTGTTGTGGGTTGGCATGTCTGGAGGTCTCGGGTCGATCGGACGTTATTTTTCTGTGCCTCCCCGGGCAGCGGCCCAGCTCGGCTGTCGGCAGGTTTTCGTTACCACGGCGGTTCGTGAATGAGCGACCGCGCCCGGCGATGAATCCTAGGGTCTGTTCCCGTTTCGTACGCGGCCGCGTACGAAACGGGAACAGACCCTAACAGGCCATCACACGACAAACTCTGCATCGGATCACTTATGCGGATGAAGCCATTCGTGGCGTGCCCCTAATGTGCGGCGAGACAGACGCCGCGACGCGGTTTGCGCCATGCGCTCCGCTTGCCCGGGCAACCGGTCATTCGTCGAAAACCTGCCGTCCGTTCGTCGCGCCGCCGCTCCCATGGTGGCACTTGCCGTATTCTCGCCGGCTATCGGAGTCTGCCGACCCGAGACACAGTCGGGCATATAAATCGCATCCAAAGGATCCGAACTGTGGTGCGCCATGCCATTGGCGCCGCGGGATCTCCGCAAACAACTGTGGTCCGCCTCCCGGGCGGTGGTTTGTCGAAACATCGGGCCTTCCCGATTGGATGTGAAATGAAAACACCACGTCTGCTACAAGGTCGCCGCGGCCCTGTGCTCTCCGTTTTGCTGCTCCTGCTGATCGCCGCTTGCGTGGCCTATTGGCAGTTGCGCCCAACCGCCCCGTCGACGCCGGTCACCGGCGCGGCGGCCAGCATGCTTGAAGCCCCGCAGGACTCCACCGAGCCCTGGCAGGCCAATCGCCGTGACCTCTCGGTATTGATGAGCGATCTGCGTGGCGCCGCCATCGCCAGCGCCGCGCTGGGCAAGGATGCGGTCTATGTCAGCCTGAACGATGGCTTACGCTATTGGATACCGGACCAGTCCGGACACGTCGCCCGGCTGCTGCTCGAGCAGTACGCCCAAAGCGGTGGCGAGCTGTTCCCGCTGACGATGTTCCAGACCGATGCGGAGAAGCCGTTCTACAGGTTCCTCCTGCCGTACTCGCCGATCGCCCTGTTGCTGATCGGCGCGGCGCTGTTCTTCGTCATGAAGACCCGCAACTTCGCCGTGCAACGCAAGGGCAGCGGCATCGGTTTCGCCGACGTCATCGGCGCGCACGAAGCCAAGCAGGCGCTCAACGACATCACCGCCTACCTGCGCGATCCGGCCGCCTACGCCGCGCTGGGCGCCCGCCCACCGAAGGGCGTTCTGCTGACCGGCGAGCCCGGCACCGGCAAGACCCAGCTGGCCAAGGCGCTGGCGACCGAATCCAACGCCAGCTTCATCCAGGTGACCGGCAGCGACTTTTCCTCGATGTACTTCGGTGTCGGCATCCAGAAGGTCAAGGCGCTGTTTCGCACCGCGCGCAAGCAGGCGCCGTGCATCATCTTCATCGACGAGATCGACGGCATCGGCAAGCGCGCCGAGCAGCAGCGCTCCAGCGACGCCGAGAACAACCGCATCATCAACCAGTTCCTGGCCGAGATTGATGGCTTCGATGCCGCCAGCGGCGTGCTGGTGCTGGGCGCGACCAACTTCCCCAACTCCCTCGACCCGGCGCTGGTGCGCGAAGGTCGCTTCGACCGCTCCATCGCCGTCGGCCTGCCGGGCCTGGAAGACCGCGAAGCGCTGTTCCGCCTCTATGCCGGCAAGGTCCGCGCCAGCGACGGGCTGGACCATGCGCAGCTGGCGCGCAACACCGTCGGCCTGACGCCCGCCGCCATCGCTCATATCGTCAACCATGCGGCGCTGCTGGCCGCGCGTGCCGGCGCCAGCTGCGTGGACATGAGCCATTTCGTCGATGCCATCGAGACCTGCCGCATCGGCGAACAGCCCAGCGGTGTCACGCCGCTGTCGGCCACCGACCGCAAGCGCATCGCCGTGCACGAGGCCGGCCACGCCCTGGTCGCCGCCGCGCTCAAGGTCGGCCGGGTGGAGAAGGTCACCATCCTGCCACGTGGCCAGGCACTGGGCGTCACCCTGGTCACCCCGGTGGAGGACAAGCGCCTGCACATGGCCTCCGAGCTGCGCAACCGGATCCAGATGCTGCTGGCCGGGCGCGGCGCCGAGTTGCTCTACTTCCACGAGGTTTCCTCGGGTGCCGGGCAGGATCTGCAGGAAGCCTCGAAGATCGCGCTGTCGATGGTCGGCGCGCTGGGCATGGGGCCGACCGGTTCGCTGCTGAGCCTGCAGGCGGTGCGCGAGGCGCATATCGAGTTCGATTCGGGCGAGTCGATTCGTGCCGCCGACGAGCTGCTCAAGCAGCTGGACCGCGAGTGCCAGACGCTGTTGCAACGCATGAAGCCGGCGCTCGACGAAGTCTCCGAGC
>JAJUFY010000029.1 GCA_029263635.1 Ectothiorhodospiraceae bacterium
CCCCGACGTCATCCAGTGGGCGCCCGGCCTGCCCAAGACCCGCTCGGGCAAGATCATGCGCCGCATCCTGCGCAAGGTCGCCGCCAACGAGATCGACACCCTCGGCGATACCTCCACCCTCGCCGATCCCAGCGTGGTCGACGACCTCATCGCCAACCGCGTCAACCGCTGATCGCCTCAGCGGCAACAGCCACGCCCCGGCCCAGTGCCGGGGCGTTTTTTATCCCCCGCCACGGCAACCGCGCAGCCCCTGCAGCTGGCTGCCGTAGCCGGCACGATCACTCGCCGATAGACCACACCTTTCCGGACCGCCGTCGGTTCTTGCTGTCCCGCCCTGCCCTGCTCAGCCGGCAAGGCAGCCATTCGGGAAACGGTACCCAGCCGTCCAACAGGCGTTTATGATGAGCCTTCCTGTGCGGAGGTTTGAGCATGGTCACGATCGGCACGCCCCTGACTCCCACTGCCACCAAGGTCCTGCTGCTCGGCTCCGGCGAACTCGGCAAGGAAGTGGCCATCGAGCTGCAACGCTTCGGCGTCGAGGTCATCGCCGTCGACCGTTACGACCACGCGCCGGCCATGCAGGTCGCCCATCGCTCGCACACCATTTCCATGCTCGACCCCCAGGCGCTGCGCCAGGTGATCGAGGCCGAGCGCCCCGACCTGATCGTGCCCGAAGTGGAAGCCATCGCCACCGCCACCCTGGTGGAACTGGAAGCCGAAGGCTACCGGGTGATCCCTACCGCTCGCGCCGCGCACCTCACCATGAACCGGGAAGGCATTCGCCGCCTGGCGGCGGAGGAACTGCAACTGCCGACCTCGCCCTACTGGTTCGCCGCATCCCCGGAGGACTACCGCCGCGCGGTCGCCGAGATCGGACTGCCCTGCGTGGTGAAGCCGATCATGAGCTCGTCCGGCAAGGGGCAGAGCCTGGTCCGCAGCGAGGCCGACATCGAGCCTGCCTGGCAGTATGCGCAGCAGGGCGGCCGGGCCGGCGGCGGCAAGGTCATCGTCGAAGGCTTCGTCGAGTTCGACTACGAGATCACCCTGCTGACCGTCCGCGCCGTCAACGGCACGCATTTCTGCGCGCCGATCGGCCATCGCCAGGAACGCGGCGATTACCGCGAATCCTGGCAGCCGCAGCCGATGTCAGAGGCGGCGCTGGCGGAAGCGCAGCGCATCGCCGGCGCTGTCACCGACAGCCTTGGTGGCTACGGCGTGTTCGGCGTGGAATTCTTCGTGCGCGGCGACACCGTGTATTTCAGCGAGGTCTCGCCGCGGCCCCACGATACCGGCCTGGTGACGCTGATCTCGCAGGACCTGAGCGAATTCGCGCTCCATGCCCGCGCCATCCTCGGCCTGCCTGTCCCCACGATCCGCCAGCACGGCCCGGCCGCCTCGGCCGTGATTCTGGTCGCCGGCGATTCCGACCGGGTGCAGTTCCGCGGCCTGGACCGCGCGCTCGCCGCGCCCGATACCCAGCTCCGCTTGTTCGGCAAGCCCGAGGTCCGCGGCGAACGCCGCCTGGGGGTGGCCCTGGCGCTGGGCAAGGACATCGAGGAGGCGAGAGCCAGGGCAGCGGCGGCCGCCGGCGCTGTCGAGCCGGTGCTGTAGCCGACCCGGCCCCGGCATTGGCGGCCGGCAGCGGAAAGACGAACAGGATGGCTGGCACGAAAGGTAACACCACAGGAAGTGTTACCTTTCAAAACACGCCGTTGTTACCCCTCGCCACACCGCCGCCCCGCCTGAACCATCACAATCATGCAACCTTATGATTGACCAAAAGAATCAGGGATGGCCCGATACTTGCTTATAAAGCTGGCAATAAAAACAAAGCAGGCGCTCTGGATGACCCGAAGGGATCTGCGCATCGCCAGCAGCATCTTCACGGTCGACGGGAACAACGCCTGCACCGAAACCTCGCCACAGGGGGGTGGGGCTTGCAGCCTGGAGGAGGAATCGGCGAATGCTTTCTGATCGGCGCTCTGTCGACCGGCTTCCCAGGCGGGTAATTTTCTAGCCAGGCCGAACCTGGATTTTCGACGGGAAGGAACTCATCGATCACCCAGTCAAATTCGGCCAATGGCAGTCATGAATTGCATGCGACCAGAGGAGACAGAACTTACCGTTGAGATTTCATAAGCTCTCACTGCTGCCATAACTAGTAAAAAACGGAGGAGAGGCCTCTTATGTCTAACGAAGTCACTGAACGGGTCATGGCCAGCCCGAAGACCGGGCAGAACGGCAACGGGCTCAGAGAAATCACCGAGCGGGACGAGGCTTATTGGGCCGCCAACCTGCGCCTGATCATGTTCTGCATTTCGATCTGGGCGCTGGTGTCCTATGGCTTTGGCATCCTGCTGCGCCCGCTCCTGATGGGCATCAATGTCGGTGGTGCTGACCTTGGTTTCTGGTTTGCCCAGCAAGGCTCCATCCTGACTTTCCTCGCGCTCGTGTTCTTCTATTCCTGGCGAATGAACGAGCTGGACAAGAAGTTCGGCATGGAGGACTAATTGATGAGCCAGTTCGTCATCAACTTTATTTTCGTCCTGGGCACATTCGCCGTATATACGGGAATTGCTGTCTGGGCCCGCGCACGCTCCACCCGCGAGTTCTATATCGCCGGCGGTGAGGTGCATCCGGTCCTCAACGGTATGGCGACCGCGGCCGACTGGCTGTCGGCGGCCTCGTTCATCTCGGTTGCCGGCCTGATCTCGGTCGGTTACGTCAACTCGGCCTTCATCATGGGCTGGACCGGCGGTTACGTGCTGCTCGCGACCCTGCTGGCACCGTACCTGCGCCGCTTCGGCACCTACACCGTGCCCGACTTCGTCGGTAAGCGGTATGTGAGCAAGTCGGCTCGCGTCATCGCCGTGATCTGCCTGATCGTCATCTCCCTGACCTACGTTATCGGGCAGATGACCGGCGCCGGCGTGGCCTTCGCCCGCTTCCTGGAGGTCAGCGTCGAAGCCGGCCTGATCATCTCGGCGGCGGTGGTCTTCCTCTACGCCGTGCTTGGCGGCATGAAGGGCGTGACCTACACCCAGGTCGCCCAGTATGTCGTGCTGATCCTGGCGTTCACGATTCCGGCCATCTATCTGTCGCTAATGATGACCGGTCACTTCCTGCCGCAGACCGGCCTGTTCGGCAAGCACGCCGCTTCCGGCATGCCGTTGCTGCAGAAGCTCGACCAGGTGGTCCGCGACCTGGGCTTCCAGGACTACACGGCGGATGTCTCCAACAAGTGGAACATGTTCCTGTTCACCCTGACCCTGATGGTCGGTACCGCAGGCCTGCCCCACATCATCATCCGCTTCTTCACCGTGCCGAACATCCGCGATGCGCGCTGGTCCGCCGGCTGGGCGCTGACCTTCATCGCGCTGTTCTACACCACGGTTCCCGGCCTGGCCGCCATGTCCCGCCTGAACCTGCTGGAGACCGTCTATCCGGACGGCACCGACCAGCCGTCGCTGGTGTATGAAGAGCGCCCGGAGTGGTTCAAGAACTGGGAAATCACCGGTCTTCTCAAGTTTGAAGACAAGAACGGTGACGGCCGCATCCAGTTCTACAACGCCGCCAACGAGACCTTCGCCTCCACCACGGCGGCCGAGCGGGGCTGGACCGGCAACGAGCTGACCGTGAACAACGACATCCTGGTGCTGGCGCTGCCCGAGATCGCCAACATGCCGATGTGGCTGATCGGCCTGATGGCGGCCGGCGGTATCGCCGCGGCGCTGTCGACGGCATCGGGCCTGCTGCTGGCGATTTCTTCCGCGGTCAGTCACGACTTGCTGAAGAACACGCTGCTGCCCGACCTGTCGGATAAGCAGGAGATGTTGTACGCCCGACTCTCGATGGTTGGCGCCATCTTCGTTGCCACCTGGCTGGGCCTGAATCCGCCCGGCTTCGCGGCACAGACAGTGGCGCTTGCGTTCGGCATGGCCGCGGCCACGCTGTTCCCGACCATCGCCCAGGGCATCTTCAACAAGCGCATGAACAGCAAGGGCGCGATCGCGGGCATGCTGGCCGGTGCGTTTGTTACGGTCGGTTACATCTTCATGTACCTCGGCTTCTTCTTCATCCCGGACACCAACGTGTTCCCGAACACGCCGGAGCACTGGATCCTGGGTATCTCCCCGCTGTCGGTGGGCGTGATCGGCGCGATCACCAACTTCATCGTTGGTACGCTGGTCTCGCTGGCGACCGAAGAGCCGACGGCAGAGATTCAGGACATGGTCCGTCGGGTGCGTTACCCGGGTTCCACTGGCCGGTCGGCCACCTAATAACCTCGCTGAGGTTTGACTCGAGTGGGCTTTCTTATGAAAGCCCACTTTTTTTGGGAAACCCCCGTTTCTTCGGAGAACAATCTTGGTCTGGCATCTGTTCGCCGTATTGATCATGGGTGTTTGTGCAGGCGGATTCATGTTCTTCCTGCGCAAGCTCTCGCGCAACCGCCTGCCCAAATGGCCGATTTCGGTTTCGGCTGCGGCAGCCATGTTCGGCTACCTCGCCTACTACGACTACACCTGGTTCGAGTTCAAGTCCGGGCTGATGCCGAGCGACACCGTCATTGTCGCGACCCAGAACAACAGGAGCTTTTTAAAGCCCTGGAGCTACATCAAGCCGGCAACCAATGTTTTCACGGTGTTTGACGGGCGCAGCAAGACCACCGTGCAGGACGGCGAGACACTGGTTGAATACTATCTCTACACCTTCTACAAGGATCCCGTCGAAGGCGTGAAGACCCGGTCGTACCTGATGAATTGCACGCGTATGGAGCGGGCGTCTTTCGACAAGGAAAAGCCGGAGCAGATGCCCAGGATAGAGAAAATCGGCCATTCCGACCTGATGTATCAGACGCTCTGCCTGTAAAGCTTTCGGGGTTGGCCGGCGAGCCCCGCCATTTCCTCAGCACTGCCCGGCAGCGGCCAAGAAGCTGAGCCCTACGCCCGGGGCTCATGCGCGCGTTCGGTAACACAACGGCCGGGCATCGACCGGACCGCCCGCGAGCGGCATGTTGCTGCCCGCAGCATGGCCGCCTTCACAGGCGGGCACGGCGCCCCAGACGCCAGTTCTTACAATCTCCCCAGCAGGACGACCGCCAGCACCGCCACGCCCAGCAGCAGCGCGGCCAGCCAGAGCGGCGCCCAACGCAGCCCTGCGGCCATATCGGCCGGGACCTTGCCGCGGCCGGTGACCATCGCCCGGATCAGGTTCTGGCCGCGCAACAGGTACACCAGGTTCGCGGCCACATGCACAGCCACGGCTACCAGCAGCAGATCGAACAGCCGGCCGTGCAGCGCGGTGAGCCGCGAGGACGTGGCGCTGTCGACCAGGTGCGCCAGCGGTCCTTCGGAAAACAGCTCGTCGTTGGCGAACAGCCCGGTACCGCTCTGCAATAGCAGCAGGACCAGCAGCAGCAGCACCATCAGGCCACCTGCCGGATTATGGCCGGCGACCGCCGGCGGTCGGCCGCCCAGCACCTCTTTCAGGTAACCGAGAACCGCCCGCGGGCCGCGGACGAACGCCGAGAACCGGGCAGTGGTAGAGCCCACCACGCCCCACAGCAGGCGGAACACGACCAGGGCAAGAACCGCCTGCCCGAACAGCATGTGCAGGTCCATGTTGGTAAGGAACAGCGTCTTGCCGCCGGGCAGCGGCAGGCTCAGATCCAGCCCGCCCCATCTGCCGGTCGCCCACAGCAGAGCGAACAGCAGCACCAGCAACCAGTGGAACAGGCGGACCGGCAGATCCCAGATCCGTGCCGAGCCCGTGATCGTGTCCGTCGTCATGCGTGCCAGCCCTGCCACTCAGCCCTTGGTCTTGAAGGCGTCGTGGCAGCTCTTGCAGGACCTGCCGACCTGCCCCATGGCCGCGCGCATGGCCCGCTGGTCGTTGGCGGCGACGGCCTCGGCAAAGGCGTCGGAGGCCTGCTTGAGCGCCTTGGCATCCTTGGCGAACCGCTCCCAGTCGGTCCATATTTCCGGCTTGGCGGTGCTCTTGCTGTCGAGCGCGCGTTCCTTGAAGACCGTCTCGGTGAACGCCGCGGTGGCGGCCAGCGCCTGTGCATGCGCCGCGAGCTGGTCCCGATGCGGCACCTCGCCCTTCATGATCGCCGCGATCGAGCCCATATGGCCGCCTAGCGCCCGCATCTGATCCTGGCGATACTTGATCACCGCATCGGCGGCCCAGGCGGAGCCGGCGACGGCAAGGGCAGCGACGAGAACGACAGGCTTCAGCAAACGCATGCGTAGTACTCCGTTGGAATTGTTGGGAAAAGCCGGCAGACAAGGGTGTAAGTCGGCCGGCTCGGGGTGACCGCGCAGCATAGAGCAAACGACATCGGCCAGTGCTGATACAGGTCAAGCTTTGAGGCTGCCGCAAGCGACTGCCCGGCGGGCAAGCTGACCGATCAGCCGACGCCGACTGGAGACAGACATGTCCCTGCTGTTCCGCAATGCCAGGATGTTCAAGGCCGCGATGAACCTCTACCCGCCCTACTGGGGCACGGGCATCTCGGTAACCGAGGTCAGCCCGGACTTCCGACGCATGGTGGTGAGGCTCAAGGCGCGGTTCTACAACGGCAACGCCTTCGGCACCCACTTCGGCGGCAGCCTCTACAGCATGTGCGATCCGCATTACGCGCTGCTGCTGATCCCCCTGCTGGGACCGGGTTACGTGATCTGGGACAAGGCCGCCCGCATCGATTTCCTGCGCCCGGGCCGCGGCACCCTCACTGCCGTGTTCGACTGGAACGACCAGCAATTGGCGGAGATCCGCGCGCAGACCGCCGACGGCGGGAAATGCCTGCCGGAACGGACGCTGGACATCGTCGATAGCGACGGCAAGGCCGTCGCCCGGCTCTGGAAACAGCTCTACGTGCGCCGTAAGCAGCCATGACTGACGCTTTCGGCATATGACGGCTGCTACAGCTGAAAGCGCGCCGCCTGCTCCGACAGCTGCCTCGACAGCTCCCGAAGGTGGGCGCTGACATCTCCAAGCCGCCACACCTCCACGCTGCTCTCGCTGATGCCGGCCTGGATGGCCTGCACGCTGCGATCGCCGGCTGCCATGACCGACTGCTGTTGAGCGGCCGCCGAGGCGGTCTCGGCGTTTGCGGTATTGATCCGATTCACGCCGCTGGCAACCGCCTTCAACCGCTCGGCGATCGCCTGGAACACCTGCACCGCCTCCTGGCTGACGCCCTGACTGTCGCTCATTGCCTGGTCCGCAGCCCGGGCGTTCTGCTGCAGCTGGTCGATCATGGCCTGGATTTCGCGCGTCGACTGCTGGGTCCGGCTAGCCAGCGTGCGCACCTCGTCGGCCACCACCGCGAAGCCGCGGCCCTGCTCGCCGGCGCGCATCGGCTCATGCTCCATCAGCATCGTCGCGGCCGCTTCCAGTTGGGCAACCACCTGCGCGTCCGACAACGCTCCGGGCCCACCTTCCTCTGCAAACATCCACAGGCCGCGGAACTCCAGCCATCAGAATGCGAGGCCGGTTGCCGCCAGCCAGATCGCCAGCAACGCAACCGCGATGGAATCTTCCTACCCTGCACGACGCCTATCCTGGCGCTTGCCACACTCCGCCAACACTAGCGGCAGCAGCGAGCCACAAAGCTTGAGCACGCCTTGCCCACCGCTTAAACGCCGTGGTTAACTGGCTGACGCGCAATAAAAAACAAAAACCATGATTCTCCTTTACATATTGCTGTTCCTCGGCCTTCCGGCCGCCGTGCTGTGGCTGGTGCAGCGCTACGGCTGGGCGCGCCGCATCGGCGCCATCCTGCTCTGCTACCTGGCGGGGCTGATCCTGGGCAACAGCGGGCTGCTGCCCGACAGCGCCGCTGCCGTGCAGACACAGATCACCGAAGCGGCCATCGCCCTGGCGCTGCCGATGCTGCTGTTCACGCTGGACGTGCGGGCCTGGCGGCGGATCGCCGGCAGGGCGCTGCTGTCGATGCTGCTGGCCACCGTCGCGGTGACGGCCGTGGCGGTGGCGCTGTTCACGCTGTTCCGGCAGGCAGGGGTGGTCAATCCGCACGAGCTGGCGGGGCTGACCGTCGGCATCTATACCGGCGGCACCCCCAACCTGGCCGCGATCAAGACCGGCCTGCAGGTGGAAGAGAGCCGCTACCTGCTGTTCCACACCTTCGACGTGCTGCTGGGCGGGCTGTACCTGCTGTTCATGCTGTCCATCGCCCCGTGGCTATTCCGCCGGCTGCTGCCGTATGTCGCCCCTGCCGCTGCTGCGACGGCGGCGGCCAGCGCCGCTGACGACGAAGACTACCGGCCCCTGCTGCAGCGTCGCAGCTGGCCCGGCATTGCCCTGGCGTTCGGGCTGAGCGTGCTGATCGTGGCGGTGTCGCTGGCGCTGGGCAACCTGCTGCCGGTCGGCAACCAGACCGCGCTGGTGATCCTGCTGCTCACCAGCTTCGGCATCCTGGCGTCGCTGTTGGATCGGGTCCGGCGCCTGCCGCACGCCTATCAGGCGGGCATGTATCTGATCTATGTGTTCAGCGTCACCGTTGCCTCCATGGCGCGGTTCACCCAGCTGCAGGACGTCGATTTCACGCCGCTGCTGTTCCTGGCCGGCGCCCTGGTCGGCAGCCTCTGCCTGCACGCGCTGCTGTGCCGGTTGTTCCGGATCGATGCCGACACCTTCATGGTGACCTCGGTGGCTGCCATCTGCTCGCCGCCCTTCGTGCCGATGATCGCCAAGGCCCTGGGCAACCCCGCCGTGCTGCTGTCCGGCATCACGGCCGGCATCATCGGCTATGCGATCGGCAATTACCTTGGCATCAGCCTCGGGCTGCTGCTGTCGTAGCCGGAGGAAAGAAAACACCATGCACCAGCCCATGCCCGAATCCGGCCGGCCGCGCGAGGAAGTCCTGCAGGAGCTCGCCGCTTTCGGCCGGGAGGATCCCGACTACAAGGCCGGCCGGCTCTGGAGCCTGGTCTATTACCTCGGCAAGGAGCACGACGCTTTCCTGGCCGAGGCCTACCAGGCCTACTCCTCGGCCAACGGCCTGAACCCGACGGCCTTCAAGAGCCTCAAGCGCTTCGAGACGGAAATCATCGCCGCCGTCGCCGAGCTCCACCACGGGCCGGCGGATACCTGCGGCGTGGTCACCTCCGGCGGCACCGAGAGCTGCCTGCTGGCGGTCAAGACCTACCGCGACCTGGCACGCGCCCGACGGCGGGTACGCCGGCCGGAGATGGTGCTGCCGGCGAGCGCCCATGTTGCCTGGTTCAAGGCCTCGGAGTATTTCGGCGTCAAGGTCCGGCTCCTGCCGCTGACTGCTGATTTGGAAGCCGACGTCTCGCGCCTGCCACGGCTGATCAACCGCAACACGGTGATGGTGTTGGGCTCCGCGCCTGGCTATCCGCACGGCACCATAGATCCGATCGAGGCCATGGGCCGCATCGCCCAGGAGCGCGGCGTGCCGCTGCACGTGGACGCCTGCGTGGGCGGCTTCATCCTGCCCTTCATGGAGCAGAACGGCGAGCCGCTGCCGCTGTGGGACTACCGGGTGCCGGGGGTGACCTCCATCTCCGCCGACATCCACAAGTACGGCTACGCCGCCAAGGGCGCCTCGACCATCACCTACCGCAGCCTGGATCTGCTCAAGTACCAGATGTTCGTGCACACGGACTGGCCGGGCGGCGTCTTCGCCTCCCCCGCCCTGCTCGGCACCCGTCCCGGCGGCGCCTATGCCGCGGCCTGGGCGGCCATCCAGCATTTCGGCAAGGCCGGCTACCGCGAGCTGGCCGCCCGTACCAGCGAGGCCGTACGCCGGCTGCGGGCCGGCATCGACGCCATTCCGGAGCTCGCCGTGCTGGGCAGGCCGCAGGGGCCGCTGCTGGCCTACGGGTCGATCGACAAGGCGGTGAACATCTATGCGGTGGGCGACCAGATGGACGCCAGGGGCTGGCAGGTCAACCGCCTGCAGCACCCCGACGGTCTGCACGCCATGGTGACCGCCCGGCATCTGGACGTGATCGACCAGTATCTGGCGGACCTGCAAGAGGCCGTCGCCACGGTCAAGGCGAATCCCCGCCTGGCCGACACCGGCAGCGCCGCCACCTACGGCCTGCTCGCCCATGTGCCGCTGCGCGGCATGGTTCGGCAGCGGGTGCTGGACATGTTCGCCGGCATGTACCGCGCCGGCGGCGGCGACCTCGACCTGAATGCGGACGATATCGGCGGCAAGCTCCCGCTCGCCGAGCGCCTTGCTCGCTGGTACGTGAAGCGCAAGACCCGCTGAGGCGGGGGCGCACGGCTCTGCCTAACGCCCCCGACGCAGAGGATTACGCGGAAACCGCCGCTCTTACACTCGCTCTACGGCAACCGCCGTTGCCTCGCCGCCGCCGATGCACAGCGAAGCGATGCCGCGTTTGAGGCCGCGCTGCTCGAGCGCGGCGAGCAGAGTCACCAGAATGCGGGCGCCGGAAGCGCCGATCGGGTGCCCCAGCGCGCAGGCGCCGCCGTGGACGTTGAGCTTGGCGTGCGGCAGGTCGAGGTCGCGCATGGCGGCCATGGCAACCACCGCGAAGGCCTCGTTGATCTCGTAGAGATCGACATCGCCGGCGCGCCAGTCGAGCTTCTCCAGCAGTTTCTGAATCGCCCCCACCGGCGCAGTCGTGAACCATGCCGGTGCCTGCGCGTGGCCGGCGTGACCGTGGATCACGGCGAGCGGCTTGAGCCCGCGGCGCTCGGCCTCGGAGCGCCGCATCAGCACCAGCGCGGCGGCGCCGTCGGAAATGGAACTGGAACTCGCCGCGGTCACCGTGCCATCCTTGCGGAAGGCGGGCTTGAGGCTGGGGATCTTGGCCGGATCGCTGCGGCCCGGTTCCTCGTCCTGCGCCACCTCGACCTCGCCCTTGCGGGTCTTGATCGTGACCGGCACGATCTCCTGCGCGAAGCTGCCGTCCTCGATCGCCCGGCGCGCGCGGTTGAGCGATTCGATGGCGTACTCGTCCTGCGCCTCGCGGCTGAAGCCGTAATGGTCGGCCGTGTCCTCGGCGAAGGTGCCCATCGAGCGGCCCCTGTCGTAGGCATCCTCCAGGCCGTCGAACAGCATGTGATCGATGACCCGGCCGTGGCCGAAACGGTAGCCGCCGCGGGCGCGGTCGAGCAGGTAGGGCGCGTTGCTCATGCTCTCCATGCCGCCGGCGACGATGACATCGGCGCTGCCGGCCTTGATGAGGTCGTGCGCCAGCATCACCGCCTTCATGCCGGACCCGCAGACCTTGCTGATGGTCGTGCAGGGCACGCTGTTCGGAATGCCGGCGGCAATGGCAGCCTGACGGGCCGGCGCCTGACCGAGCCCGGCCGGCAGCACGTTGCCCATGAACACTTCCTGCACATCGGCCGCGTCCAGCCCCGCGCGCTCGACGGCGGCGCGGATGGCGGCCGCCCCCAGTTCCGGCGCCGGCAGCGCGGAGAGCGCGCCCTGGAAACTGCCTATCGGGGTGCGGGCATAGCTGACGATAACGATGGGATCATCGGACATGGTCATACCTCATGGCGGCGGCCTGCTGGAGGCGCGCCGGTTTGCTCCTATCGGCCTTGCGGCAACGGCCGCAGTGCGCTCATGCGACGGCCGAAACTCAGAGATCGGCCAGCGGCGATGGCTCCAGGTCCGCCGGCAGCTGGAAGTGCGCGTCGACCTCCGCCGCACTGACCTCGGCCAGGCTCGCCGGTTGCCAGCGCGGCTGGCGGTCCTTGTCCACCAGCAGCGCGCGGATGCCCTCGGCGAAGTCATGGCGGCGGGTGAACTGCATCGCCATGCTGAACTCAAGCTGGAAAGCCTCCTTCAGTGACAGATAGCGACCGCGCCGGTGCTGTTCCAGGAACACGCTGGCCGCGATTGGCGAGGCATACTCCAGCGCCTTGACGCCGGCGGCAATCCACTCGTCGTCCTGCCTGCCGGCCTGCAGCACCTCGAGAATGGCTGCCACGCTGTGGTAGTCGGTGACGTGCTCGATCAGTTCCAGGTGCTGCAGGATCTTGGACTCGGGCCTGGCGTCGCGGCTGGCATCGGCAAAACCACGCAGCAGCAGCGACAGCTGCTGGTGGTTATGCTCGGCATCGTTGCTCCAGACGGTCTCCGTCAGCGCGGCGAACACCGCCTCCCGCTGCGCCGCCGGGACAAAATAGTCCGCCAGTCCGGCATACAGGGCATCGGTGGCGTTGAGCGTGCTGCCGGTCAGGCCGAGATACAGCCCCAGCCGGCCGGGCATGCGGTTGAGGAACCAGCTGGCGCCGACGTCGGGGAAGAAGCCGATGCCCAGCTCCGGCATGGCGATGCGCGAGCGCTCGGTCGCCACCCGGTGGCTGGCACCGGCCATCAGCCCCAGCCCACCCCCCATGACGATGCCGTGCCCCCAGCACAGGATCGGCTTCGGGTAGGTGTGGATCTGATAATCGAGGCGGTACTCGGTTTCGAAGAAGCGCTCGACCAGCGGATTCGGTCCGCCCGGATGCTCGCGCATCGCCCGGTACAGGCCGATGATGTCGCCGCCGGCACAGAAGGCCTTGTCGCCGCTGCCGGACAGCACCACGCAGGCGATGGCCGGATCCTCGGCCCAGGCAGCGAGCCTGGGCCGCAGCAGGTCGATCATCGTCTGATTGAGGGCGTTCAGCGATTTCTCGGCATTGAGCTGCGCGAAGGCGATGCGCTTGCCGCCCCCGGCGGCGCGCTCCTCGAACAGTACCGCGTGTTCCGTCATTCCTTGCTCCGTTCCGGCTCCAGGAAGCGGATGATACTGGAGAAGTCGAGCCGTCCGGCGCCCTGCCTGCTGTGCGCCAGGTACCGCTGGCGCACCAGCGTGCCCCGCGGCAGCGCCGGCTGGCTGGACATGCCGGCAGCCCGCGCCAGGCCGCGAGCCTGGCCCAGCAGGTCCACGCC
>JAJUFY010000018.1 GCA_029263635.1 Ectothiorhodospiraceae bacterium
ACATGGTTTTGCGCCGATCTTTGGTAAAACGGCTCGACCCGGCCCGGCAGCCAGGCCGGGGGAGCACCGCGCCACGCTTCAACGAGGCCCAGGTTTGCAGGCGGTGGCGGCCGCAGCAGGGAGTTGCAGAGAAAGATGCCGGGAGGTGGCGCTGGCGAGCGGCGCCCGGTTGCCGCTGGCTGCTTAAAGCTTCCAGGACCGAGGGCCGCTCCCGCAGGCTGCCAGGTTGCTGGAGCCTGCCCATGGGAGCGGGCCGAGAAGGGTGCGGGTTGATCGATGCAGCCCCTTTGATGGCCGCCAGCGTGGCCATCAAAGGGGGAGCGCGGGCCTAGCGTCCAGCGAACTGCGGGCGGCGCTTCTCGACGAATGCCGCCAGCCCTTCCCCCAGGTCGGGATATTTGACGTAATCGCGGAACGCCTTGATCTCCGCTCGCGCCTTCTCGGCCGGGGTTTCGCCTGCGGCGGAGCCGAGAATCTGCTTGATGAAGGCCAGGCCCACCGCGCTGTGGGACGCGATTTTCGCCGCGTAGCGCTCGGCTTCGGCCAGCAGCGCATCGTCCGGCACCACGGCGTTGACCAGGCCCCACTCCCTCAGTACCTCGGCCTCATACAGTTCCGCCGTGTAGAACATCTGGTTGGCGCGGTTCTCACCGATCTTGCGCGGCAGGCGGGCGGTTGCTCCGCCGGCCGGAATGATCCCATAGCGGGCATGGCCATCGCCGATCCTGGCCGATTCCGCCGCCAGGACGATGTCGCAGCACAGCAGCAGCTCCAGGCCGCCGGCAATGGCGTAGCCGTTCACGGCCGCGATGACCGGCACCGGCAACGCTTCCAGCTCGTTGAAGACGTCCTGCGCATACTCCAGCCGTTCGATCAGCGGCTCGGCGTTGTCGCGGCCCAGGTCTTCCATGAATCCTTTCAGGTCGCCGCCGGCAGAGAAGGCCGCGCCGGCGCCGGTGATGACGACGCAGCGGATCGCCTTGTCGTTTCTGACCCTGCGCACCTGCTCCCGCAGCTCCCGGAGCATCTCCAGCGACAGCGCGTTCATGGTTGCCGGGCTGTTCAAGGTCAGCCACAGGACGGATTGTTTTTGCTCGGACCTGATCAGTTGGTTGCTCATTGCCTGACCTCGCTAGGGATTCATGGCCGCCGGCTAACAGCGCTTTGCTACGCCGGTTGGGGCCTGCGCCGGCTTTCGTGCGGCAGCGGGATGACAGAGGACGCTAACAAGGCCGGATACAGGCAACAATGTGTAAGATGCACATGTTGTTGAGGCTCCGGTGTGCTCATCGCCCAGTGCCGACAGGCTTGTGCCATAGGCGGTGCCTTGGCGATGCGCAGGAGTAGGCGGGCATGGCGCCCGGCTCGCAGAGGCTTTATCGGCGGCAACAGACCCATGACCAACCGCACAGTACCGCCCCCGGCAGGCAGTGACCAAGTTGGCAGGCTTTACGGGCGCCTTCTGGAGCATCTTGAGCGCGGTGATGACCTCAGCGCGCTCATGGCGACCATGGCGACCATCGAGGCGCTGCCGGGCGATGTGGCCGACAAACCCCTGCTCAGCGAAGCGGCGCAGCGCGCCGTGGCGATCTGGCAGCGGCTCGAGCTCCATCAGCAGAAGGAGCGGGCGCTGCGGACCGTGTTTGAGAGCGCCCAGGCGCTGACCGAGCTGCGGGCGCTGGACGATCTCCTGATGAACATCGTGGTGCGCGGCCGCAAGCTGCTGGGCAGCGACCTCGCCTGGCTGGCCGGCTCCGATGCCAACGACGGACGTTTTCGCGTGCTGGCGATCGACGGCGCCAGCCACGCAGCCAGCAAAGACATGTACGCGCCGCCGGACGCCGGCATTGCCGGTCACGTCGCCAAGACCCGGCTGCCGTTCACCAGTTCGCAGTATCTGGCCGATAAGTCCTTTTCCCACGACGCGACGATAGACCTGATCCTTTCCCGGGAAGGCCTGCAATCGGTCGCGGCCGTGCCGCTGCTCGCCGAAGACGACGTCATCGGCATCCTGATCGTCGGCAACCGCTACCAGCGCACCTACCAGCCCTGGGAGGTGTCGATATTGACGATCCTGGCTGCCCACGCCTCGACCGCGATTCGCAACGCGCTGGCTTACGCCGCCAAGAAGCAGGCGCTGCACGAGGTGGAAAGCGCCAACAGGAGTCTGCAGGAAAAGGTGGCCGCGCTCGAGTTCGCCGCCGATGCCGACGTGCGCCTGACCAAACAGCTGGCCAAAGGCGCCGGGCTGCAGGAAATGGTCGAAGTGATCGCAGCCATCCTGCAGGGGCACATCGCTTTCCTGGATACAGCCGGCAAGGTGCTTTGCACCGCCACCCCGCCAGCCCGGCAGGGCTCAAGCGATGACACCGGCATGGCCGAGGTGCTGGCCGCGCTCCCCAGCACCCGGACCGCCTTGAACCAGAGCCTGTTCGGCGGCCATTCGGTGCCGGTCGAGGCGAACATCCCGGGCTGCTGCCGTGTCGTTGCCGTCCTCAGCGGCGATGATCACCTGGGCTCGCTGCTGATTCGCAAAAACGAGCTTCTTTCCGATGACGAGGTGCGGGTGTTCGAGCGCTGCTCCACGGCGATGGCCGTGGTGGCCCTGCTGGCCGACAGGAAATCCTTCTCGGCGCGCCAGGATGCCCACCGCACCGTGCGCGCCCTGCTCGACAAGAGCCAGCACGGCGACAAGGACCTGGCTACCCGCGCCAAGCACCACGGCCTGGATATCGAGGCGCCCGCCGTTATCGCCGTTGTTACCGTTGAACGCGCGAGGGCGGCGTATTTTCTGCGCAAGATCCCGGGGGCATTCCGGCAGTATCCGCACATCGCCACCGAGATCGATGGCCGGCTGATCGTCATCGTCAACCGCTCCGACCCGAACACGGTGCGGGAGGATCTCCTCGATGTCATGCACGATGGCGTGGACGCCCACTTTCTCGGATGTGTTTCGCGCACAATCAGCGGGCCGGCGGCGCTGGCTGATGCCTATCAATCCGCCAAGCGCGTCATCGCGCTGCTCGGCAAACTGCGGCGGGAGCGCTGCCTTGTCTACGAGCCGCAGGTCGCGATGTATGCCGCCATGTTCCAGCCGCATAGCGCCAGCGACATTGCGGAAACCATCGAGGCGACCATCGGCCCGCTCATCGATTACGACAGCCGGCGCGGCACCAGGCTGGTCGAGACCCTGCTGACCTTCCTGGAAGACAAACAAAATGCCCGGGCGGCGGCGCGTACGCTGGGCATTCATGTGAACACCATGCACAAGCGCCTGGAGACCATCAGCAAGCTGCTGGGCGACTGGAACGAAGGCGGCCGCACGGTGGAAATCCACGTCGCCCTGCGGCTCTGGGAAATTCGGCACGGCCAGCAAGACTTCCCCTAGGCGGCTGCAGCTGGAATACACCGCCGAGCCAGCGGGCTCGGCGCCGCTCTCGGTGGATCAGGCATCCTCAGCAGCAGCGAACGGGCTGCTGTTGGGGGAGGCGGTTCCGGCGCTCTCAGGAGCAAGCCTTGCAATCACGCCGACGCCGGGTCGCAACGGTTGGATTGCAAGACCCGACCCGGCAGTCGCTCATTCGTGCCCGGTTTAGCTGCCGAATTCACAGCGGCGGCAACGAGAGGGCCTTCAGGGCCGCCAGCCACGCCGCAAGCGTGAGAGCATGGCGGCCGTTGTTCAGGAGTAGCCACTGATCCAGGCCGGTTCTGACGGCGGCTCCAGATGCATCCTCCGTGCCGTTCAATCGCACCATCGTGGGAATGAAGTAGGCGAACGTCGCGATCCGTTCCACGACGGTGATGACAACAGCGGCCAGCCACCAGTATCGCCTTGGTCCATCATCGACCCAGGCCGCAACCGCATTGGCAAGCGTGAGCAGCGTCAGGGGCACGGTCGTCACATACGCCCAAAACAGCAGGCCGGTGTTCGGCCATTTTCGGGGCGGGAGGTCCTTCCACGATGGGATGACAACCCGGGCCTCGTACAGCCCCGCGCCGAACGCGATGCCGAGGTTAATGACAAAGAGCCACAATAGAATCGTTGTCACGTGCTGTGCCATCGTTTTCTTTTCGGCTTCTGCTAGCCAGCGCTACCCGTCTACGTTTCCTCGCTGCCAAGGCGCTTGTCAACGCTCCTGATGGACCTAGCGCTGAGGCGCCGCCGGCTGCGGCCGGCCTCGTTCTGGAGCGGCCAGCCGCTGGAGGCGGGCTACCGCGCGCTGCGCCGGGCCAGGCAAGTGCAGCTCGACCCGGCCGCCGTGACTACTGGTCGGTGAACAGCTTCTTGCAGAACTCCGGTGCCGCCAGCGCGCCGCGGTGGATGGCGGCGTTGTAGTACAGCGTCTCGAACGGCTTGGCGGCCGCATCCTCCTCGCGGAAGCGGGTGAGGTCGGCACCCTTGCCGGCCATGGTGGCCGACCACCAGCCGCTGGGGTAGCCCACCACCGGGTAGGAGAGGGTCACCACCTTCTTGAAGCCGGCGCCGCGCATCACGCCGTACAGCTCCTTGAGGATGCTGTCCAGGTGCAGGATGGGCGACTCGCTCTGCTGCACGATCAGGCCGTCGTCGCGCAGGGCACGGTAGGCGTCCTGCATGAATTCGGGGCCGAACAGGCCGGCGGCGGGGCCGACCGGATCGGTGCTGTCGACGATGATCACGTCGAAGGAGCCGGCCGGGGCGTTCTTCAGATACGCCACGCCGTCGTCGAACAGCAGCTCGGCGCGCGGGTCGTCGTTGGAGGCGGTGAGCTCGGGGAAGAACTGCTCGGCCACGCGGGTGACGCGCTCGTCGATATCCACCTGTACCGCGCGCTGCACGCTGTCGTGCTTGAGCACCTCGCGCAGCATGCCGCAGTCGCCGCCGCCGATGATCAGCACGTCGCGCGGGTTCGGATGGGTGAACAGCACCGGGTGCGCCATCATCTCGTGGTAGGTGAAGTTGTCGCGCTGGGTCAGCATCACGGCGCCGTCGAGCAGCAGCAGCCGGCCCCAGTGGGTCGTCTCGTAGACCTCGATGAGCTGGAACGGCGACCGCTCCTCGTGCAGCTTGCGCGTGATCTTCAGCGAAAAGGCCGTCCCCTCGCTTTCCATCGGTTCCGTGAACCAACTCTCATCCAGCGCCATCGTGCTCTCCCGACAATATCCGCCCGAACCGACCGCCCGTGCGGTTGTCATTACGCCGCAGGCAGCCTTCCCTTACACTTGCGGCCGCAGCCGCGTTCTCGAAGCGCGCGATTCTCCCTTTTTATGGAGCGGATAGAAAGCGAAATGACGAGCTGGGACATTCAGCAGGCGCGGGACACCTACAACACCCCGCACTGGGGCAGCGGCTACTTCGATATCGGCCCGCGCGGAACCCTGCTGGCCTATCCGGACCGGGATACCAGCAGGCCCGGGATCGACCTCGCCCAGCTCGCCGACGAGGTTCGGCAGGCGGGGTTGACGCTGCCAGTGCTGGTGCGCTTCGTCGACATCCTGCACGACCGGGTCGACACGCTCTGCACCGCCTTCAGCAAGGCCATGCAGGCCGACGGCTATGAGGGCAAGTACACGGCCGTCTACCCGATCAAGGTCAACCAGCAGCGGCGCGTGGTGCAGGAGATCGTGCGTCACGGCAACGGCCGGGTCGGGCTCGAGGCCGGCTCCAAGCCGGAGCTGATGGCCGTGCTGGCGATGGCGCCGGTCGGCGGCACCGTGATCTGCAACGGCTACAAGGACCGCGAGTACATCCGGCTGGCCCTGCGCGGCATCCAGCTTGGGCTCAAGGTGTACATCGTCATCGAGAAGAGCTCCGAGGTGGATGACATCATCGCCGAGGCCGCTGCGCTCGGCGTCGAGCCGCTGCTGGGGCTGCGGGTGCGGCTCGCCTCCATCGGCGCCGGCAAGTGGCAGAACACCGGCGGCGAGAAGGCCAAGTTCGGGCTCACCGCCCCGCAGGCACTGGCCGTCATCGACCGGCTCAAGGGCGCCGGCCTCGACGGTTCGCTCAAGCTGCTGCACTTCCACCTCGGCTCGCAGATCTCGCACATCCGCGATATCCAGCGCGGCATGCGCGAGGCCGCCCGCTACTATGCGGAGCTGCGCCGGCTGGGCATGCCGGTGGAGATCGTCGACGTCGGCGGCGGGCTGGGCGTGGACTACGAGGGCACCCGCTCCCGCAGCTACTGTTCCATGAACTACAGCGTCGACGAGTACGCCACCACGGTGGTGCACACGCTGTGGGAAATCTGCCGCGAGCACGAGCTGCCGCACCCGAACATCATCAGTGAATCCGGCCGCGCGCTCACCGCCCACCATGCGGTGCTGATCACCAACGTCATCGACGTCGACCGGGTGCCGGAGGCCGATCGTGCCCAGCCGCCGGCCGACGACGATCCGCTGATCCTGCACGATCTGTGGCGCAACCTGCAGCAGGTCGCCAGCCGCTCGCCGGTGGAGAGCTACCACGACGCCTACTACTGGCTGACCGAGGCGCAGACCATGTACACCCACGGCATCCTGACGCTGGAGCAGCGGGCGGCGGCCGAGGTGCTGTATCAGGCCACCTGCCGGCGGGTGTTCGCCCGGCTCGACCCGCGCCAGCGCGCCCACCGCGAACTGCTCGACGAGCTCAACGAGAAGCTCGCCGACAAGCTGTTCTGCAACTTCTCGATCTTCCAGTCGATGCCGGACATCTGGGCCATCGACCAGATCTTCCCGGTGCTGCCGCTCACCCGCCTGGACGAGGAACCGACCAGCCGCAACGTGCTGCAGGACCTCACCTGCGACTCCGACGGCACCATTGACGGCTACGTCGACCGCGAGGGCGTGGAAACCACGCTGCCGCTGCCGCCGTACCGCGACGGCGAGGAATACCTGCTGGGCGTGTTCATGGTCGGGGCCTACCAGGAGATCCTGGGCGACATGCACAACCTGTTCGGCGACACCGATTCCGTCAACGTCGAGCTTACCGACGACGGCTACCGGCTCTCCGGCGCGCAGGGCGGCGATACGGTCGAGTCGGTGCTGCGCTACGTCCACTTCGACGCCGAAGACCTGATGGCCGAGTATCGCCGGCGGGTGGCTCAGGCCGCCATGCCGGAGGACGAGCGGGCAACGGCGCTGGAGGAACTGGAAGCCGGCCTGCGTGGCTACACTTACCTGGAAGACTGAGCAGCCCGCTCTTTGCGGCCGGGGATCGCTTCTACCGTGGTTGCCAGGGATCCGTAGGAGCGGCGTCCTCGCCGCGAGGCCTTCCCTCCCCTCTCTCGATTCCGGGAGAGGGGCCGGGGGTGAGGGCGCCTTTTCGTGCCTTGCATCCGCAGCGAGATAAAGAATCGCGGCGAGGATGCCGTTCCTACAATGTCCCAGAAGGCCGGTCACCGGCCACACAGCGAGAGGAGAACGACATGAAAGCTGGCTTCATCGGCCTTGGCGGCATGGGTCAGGGCATGGCCGCGAATCTGGCCAAGGCCGGCCTGCTGGCCTGCGTCTGGAACCGCTCGCGCGACAAGGCAGAGGCTTTTGCGGGCGAGCACGGCGTCGAAGCCGCAGCTGACCCGGCCGCGGTCGCGCGCGCCAGCGACGTCATCATCACCTGCGTATCGGCCGATGCCGACGTGCTGGCCGTGATCGACGCCATGCTGCCGGGGCTGGACGCCGGCAAGGTGGTGGTGGACTGCTCCACCGTCAGCGTCGGGACTGCCCGCGAGGCGGCAGCGCGGGTGGCCGAGCACGGTGCGGCCTTTCTCGATGCGCCGGTGTCCGGCGGGGTCGAGGGCGCCCGTAACGGCCAGCTGGTGATGATGGTCGGCGGCGATGCCCAGGTGCTGGAGCGCGCGCGGCCGGTGCTGGAACCCATGACCAAGGCCATCGCCCACATGGGCGCCGTCGGCGCCGGCCAGGCCACCAAGGCGGTCAACCAGATCATGGTGGCCGGCATCAACCAGGCCGTGACCGAGGCGCTCGCCTTCGGCCAGGCGATGGGGCTGGATCTGGACGAGACCATCGACGTGGTCGGCAACGGCGCCGCCGGCAACTGGTTCGTCAATCACCGCGGCCCGACCATGATCCGCGACGTGTTCCGGCCCGGCTTCCGGCTCGCCCTGCACCACAAGGACCTTGCCATCTGTCAGGCCATGGCGGCGGAGCTGAATGTGGCGCTGCCGGTGGTCGAGATGACCATGCACCACTATCGGCGGCTGATGGACGAAGGCTACGGCGACGAGGACATCTCGGCGCTGTTCCGCCTCAAGCGCGAGCTGTTCGAGAAGGGCAACAAGAAGAGCCTGTAAGGCGAGCAGGACTTCTCGCGGCGAGGACGCCGCTCCTACGGGAGAAGGCGGCAACGTAGGGCGCATTATGACGGTGCGCCTAAGGCCGATACTCCGCCGTCCCGAGATTGCGTCGTCGGCTTACGCCTCCTCGCAATGACGGAGAAGGGGGCAGCCGGCCGGCCCTTAGCGCGTCATCGCGAGGCCGCGTCAGCGCGGCCGTGGCGATCTCGAGACGGCACAGCGCCAACACCTGACTCCCTGTCTGTCATTGCGAGCGGTAAGCGAAGCAATTTCGGGATGGCGGAGTGCCGACGGTTTCTACGCCGCTGTCCGGCAGCCCGGCCCGCCTAAAACCCTACCCACAGGTCCACTGTCTGCAAATCCAGGCCGTCGTTCTCCGAGTACAGCCTGCCGTTGGATGTGTGCTGGAGCCGGTAGCCGATGCGCCAGCGACGGTCGATCTGCCAGTACAGGCCCACATGGCTGGTGAACTGGAACCAGCCGCCGAAGTTGCGGCCGCTGAGGCGGTTGCGGGTGAAGACGCTGGGTGCGGTGCCCAGCTCGATCCGCCACTCGCCGCGGCCGAAGCTGACGCTGGGCCCGATGGAGAACAGGCCGACGTGCCGGCCGTCTGATTCGATCGCCCCGGCGCCGACGTCGAGATGCGTGGTGATATCCCAGCGCGAGTAGCTGCCCTGCCACGGCAGCCGGAAGCGGAGCGCAAGCGCCTGGTAGTCGAACGATCCCGGAACCGTCCATGCGTTGTTGCCGATGCGAAAGGCGACGGCTTCCGGCTTGGCGCTGGCCGTCGCCGTTATTCCCAGGGCAAAGGCGACGATCAGCCAGCCGGCTGCGCGCCGGCGGGTCGGTTGTGACGCCACTCGGGTTCCCTCCCGTTGTCCTTGTTGCTGACAGGAACTGGCGCGGCGGTACTTGTCTACCGCTCAGGACATCAGCTGTTGAGCTTCAGTAGCACCGCCTCGATGCCGTTGGCCTGCAGGCGCTCGCGCACGGTGGCGATTTCGTTACGATCGGTAAATGGACCTACGCGGACCCGATGCCAAGTCTGGCCGCCGCGGATTTCCACCGTCTGGATGCTCGCCTCCAGCCCCAGCAGCGCCAGCTGCGCCTTCAGCCGGTCGGCATCGGCGTGGCGCTGGAACGAGGCGACCTGCAGCAGATAGCGGTCCTGGCCGGTTCCCGGCTTGGAAGCCGGGGCGGACGTTGCCGGCTGCTGCGGCTGGCGGGCGGTCAGCGCCCGCTCCTCTTCTTCCGGCACCACCACTTCCATTTCCGGCAGGATGCGATAGAACTCGAAGCGCAGCCGATCGTCGGCGGGCGGCGTCTTGGTCTGCTTGGCCGGCGCTGGCGCCGAGGCAGCCACGGGTGCCGGCATCCGCGGCGCGAATTCCACGTGATAGAGATGAACAGCGACCGCTGCGCCCAGTCCGAGCGCCAAACCGGCCAGAAACCAGGCCGGCGCGGGTGTGCCAGGGGCCGGTTTGCGCTTGGCAGCGGCGCGGCCCCTGTTCTTGTAATCCTTTGCCATCGTCTCGATACCCTGGGCGCCAGGAGGGGGATCGGCGCCTAATCGCCTATTATCGGTCACGCAGGCAACGGCACAAGGACCGTTGCCTCATCCTGCGGTTCGGACATTCCCGAGCCTGCCCGCTGCCGGGAGCAGGGCAGCGGCTGCCGCCACCAACCCCGGGCCTTAAAGCATTTCCATCGGATCGACATCCAGCGACCAGCGTACCCGCCGGCCGCTCTTGAGGCTGCCGAGCTTGGGCACCCAGCGTTCCAGCAGCTGCTGCAGGCTGGGCCGGCGCGCCGCCTGCAGCAGCAGGTGAGCGCGGTAGCGGCCGGCGCGGCGTTCCATCGGCGCCGGAATCGGCCCCAGCAGTTCCACGCCGGGTAGAGCCAGCGCGGCGGCCTGCTGCCGCGCCTCTTCCAGGAAGGCGAGCGGTGCCTCCGCCGCGGTCGCCTCCGCCCGCAGCAGAGCCAGCGAGGCATAGGGCGGCAACGCGAGCTGGCGCCGCTCGTCCAGCAGTTCGCGTGCCAGCGCCGCGTAGCCGTCGCGCAGCAGCGTGTGCAGCAGCGGATGGTCCGGATGGTGGGTCTGGATGACGACCTCGCCGGGGCGCTCGGCGCGGCCGGCCCGGCCCGCGACCTGGACGATCTGCTGGGCCAGCCGCTCGGTGGCGCGGAAATCAGTGCCGAACAGGCCCTGGTCGGCGTCGACGATGGCTACCAGCGTCACGTCCGGCAGATGGTGGCCCTTGGCCAGCATCTGGGTGCCGATCAGGATCCGGCCCTCGCCGCTGTGCGCACTGGCCAGCAGCTTCTCCATGGCCCCCTTGCGGCGGGTGGAATCGCGGTCGATGCGGACCAGCCCATGATCGGGGAAGCGCGCCTGCAGCTCCTGCTCCAGCCGTTCGGTGCCCTGGCCGAGCGCGCGCAGCTCGCTGCTGCGGCAGCTCGGGCCGGCCGGCGGCGGGGGCCGCTCGTGGCCGCAAGGGTGGCGGCGCAGGCGGCGCTCGCGCTGGTGCAGGGTGAGCCGGGCGTCGCAGCGGGAGCAGGTGCCGACCCAGGCGCAGGCATGGCAGAACAGGGCCGGCGCGAAGCCGCGGCGATTGAGAAAGGCCAGTACCTGCCCGCCCTGGTCCAGGTGCTCGCGCATGCGGGCCAGCAGCGCTTCCGACAGCCCGCCGTAGAGCGGCTTGCCGCGGATGTCGAGGATCTGGGTGCGCGGCATCTGCGCGCCGCCGGCCCGCTGTGGCAGCCGGAGGTGGCTGTAGCCGCGCCGCTCGACGTTATAGAGCGTCTCCAGCGACGGCGTGGCGGAGCCGAGCACCACCGGGATGCCGAGCCGGCTGCCGCGGGCGACGGCCAGGTCGCGGGCGTTGTAGCGGAAGCCGTCCTGCTGCTTGAAGGACAGGTCGTGCTCCTCGTCCACCACGATCAGCCCGGGCCGCGCCAGCGGCGTGAAGATGGCGGAGCGGGTACCGATCACGATCGCGGCCTGGCCGTCGCGGGCGGCCAGCCAGGCATTGAGGCGCTCGCGGTCGGTGAGTCCGGAATGGAAGGCGACCATGGGCACCTGAAAGCGGCGGCTGAAGCGCTGCAGCAGCTGCGGTGTCAGGCCGATTTCCGGCACCAGCACCAGCGCCTGGCGGCCGGCGGCCACGGTGTCCGCCACCAGCTCCAGATAGACCTCGGTCTTGCCGCTGCCGGTGACGCCATCGAGCAGGTGGCAGCCGAAGCCGGTGGTGGCGCGAACGGCATCGCGGGCCGCCGCCTGGGCCGGATTGAGCTCGGGCGGCGGGGCGGGCTCGGCGGTCGGCACGAAGCCGTAGGCTGGGCGGCTCTCCAGGCGCAGCCAGCCTTTGTCGAGCAGGGTGCGGGCCGTGGCACGGCCGCCGTCGATGGCGCGCAGTGCATCGGCGGTGAGCAGGCCGCCGGCCTGCCGCAGCCGGTTCAGCAGCTCGGCCTGTCGCGGCGCCCGGCGGGCGAGGGCGGTCAGCTCGACGGCGCCGCCTGCGGCGGTCAGCGCAAAGGCTTCATCCTGGTCCGGCACCGCGTCCGCGCCCTGGCGCAGCAGCACCGGCAGCGCCGTTGCCAGCACTTCGCCCGGCGGATGGTGGTAATAGCGGCCGGCCCACAGGGCGAATTCCAGCGCTTCCCGCGGCAGTACCGGCTGGGCATCGAGGATGGCGTCGATCGGTTTTAAGCGGTGGTTTTCGACACTGGCGCTGTCGGCGCAATCGACGACGATGCCGATGCGAACGCTGGAACCGAAAGGCACCCGTACCCGCATGCCGGGGACGACGGCGCCGTCATCCGGCAGCCGGTAATCGAACAGTTGCGGCAACGGCGACGGCACGGCAACGCGGGCGACGCGAATTTGCGCCTGGGGGCGTGTCGGCATGTCGAGAGAAGTGGACATAGAGAGCGCCGTTAAGGTGGTTTCTCAGCTTCGGCGGGCTAAGGTGAAGACCCGTCGACGGATTCGCCGCTTATCCACAAAGTCTGTGGATAACTCTGTGGATGAAGTGCGTATACCGTTCCCAAACCCGCATCGCTCCAGGCTTCACGTTGGATTGTCTAGAAACTCGTCAATCCGATTAAATCTTTAATAAACAAAAACTTGCATTTCAGATTGAAGCGGCCAATGGCACTCGCAAGGCACGATTGGCGTCATTCATAGGCAGCTGGAAAACTGTGCATAAGCTGTTTCGAAAACACTGCCGAGCAGCGCAATCGGCCGGCTCACAGGCCACCGGAATGGTCACCGCACCTGCCAGGCCTGATTGATCGCCAGCCGCAACTCGTCGGCCGAAATCGCAGGGCTGGCAGCATGGATAATGCCCACCAGGGCGTCGATGGCTTCCTGTTCCGGCCGCGGGCAGTATTTGCGGACCATCAGCACCGCGTTAATGACGGCATCCCGCCAGCGCTCGCTGTCGTCAGCGACCGGCAGGTCGCGGGGCAGATCCTGCAGCAGCAGCCGCATCTCGATGCGCTCGGCCCCGAGCTCCGCCTCGACCAGCTGGTGGCGCAGTTCATGGGTCTGTGCCTCGACGCCGGCAGGCGGCTGCAGCCGCAGCTGACGGCGCAGCGCCCGGATCGGCTCGATCACGTCGCGATGCCATTCCATCGCCCGGCGGGCGGTCGTTTCCCATTCGGTCGCGCCCAGTCGGCCGTGGCCATTGACGCCGATCCAGATCGCGCCGAGCAGCAGGCTGATGCTGAGCCCGTAGCGGGCCTGGATCCGCAGGCAGGCGGCCTTGACGTCGTCGTCGCCGTAGAGCGCGACGGCGAATTTCCAGAGATCGGAGGCGTCGTCATGCATGGGATGATCTCGCGGATGAGCAAGGCCTCCCAGTCTAGCGCCGGGCCGATGAAAAAGCCGCCCGGAGGCGGCTTTTGGTAGTCGACGGCCGGTCGGTCAGGCCGACTTCAGTGCAGCGAACACCTCATCCAGCATCTGCCGCGCGTCGCCGAACAGCATCCGGTTGTTTTCCTTGTAGAACAGCGGATTGTCGACGCCGGCGTAGCCGGACGCCATGCTGCGCTTCATGACGATCGAGGTGCGGGCCTTCCAGACCTCCAGCACCGGCATGCCGGCAATGGGGCTGTCGGGCACTTCCTGCGCCGCCGGATTGACGATGTCGTTGGCGCCGATGACGATGGCGACATCGGTGTCCGGGAAGTCCTCGTTGATCTCGTCCATTTCCAGGACGATGTCGTACGGCACCTTGGCCTCGGCCAGCAGCACGTTCATGTGGCCGGGCATGCGGCCAGCGACCGGGTGGATGGCGAAACGCACATTGACGCCACGCTCGCGCAGGAGCGTGGTGATCTCGTTGACCGCATGCTGCGCCTGCGCCACGGCCATGCCGTAGCCCGGCACGATTACCACGTTCTTGGCATCCGCCAGCAGCTCGGCGGTCTCCTGGGCGCTGATCGGCACCACCTCGCCGGCCGGCTGCTCGCCGCCGGCCGCCGCCCCCGCTGCGTCGCCGCCGGTACCGAAGCCGCCGGCGATGACGCTGATGAAGTTGCGGTTCATCGCGTTGCACATGATGTAGGAGAGGATCGCGCCGCTGGAGCCGACCAGCGCGCCGGTGACGATCAGCAGGTCATTGGAGAGCATGAAGCCGGTGGCCGCCGCCGCCCAGCCCGAATAGCTGTTCAGCATGGACACCACGACCGGCATGTCGGCGCCGCCGATCGCCATCACCATGTGGATGCCGAACAGCAGCGCGATCACCGTCATGATCAGCAGCGGCGTCATGCCGGCGCTGACCGACTCGGCGCCGAGGTACATGCCGCCGAGGATGATCACCGCCACCAGCGCCGCCAGGTTCAGCCAGTGCCGGGCCGGCAGCAGCAGGGGCTTGCCGCCGATCTTGCCGGACAGCTTGCCGAAGGCGATCACCGAGCCGGAGAAGGTGACCGCGCCGATCAGGATGCCGATGTAGATCTCGATCTCGTGGATCGTCTTCTCGGCACCCTTGAAACCGGCGGCTGCGGCGGGGTCG
>JAJUFY010000433.1 GCA_029263635.1 Ectothiorhodospiraceae bacterium
ATGGTCGGCACGGCGTTCAGCACCCAGTCGACGATGGAGTCGGAGGGGTTGAGCATCACGAACTTGCTCTTCGCTTCCGAGCCGCCGCCTTTGGCAGCCACTTCCACCTCGACGGTATCGCCCGGCACCACGCTCATGTGGATCACGGCCGGGGTATTGTCGCGGGTATTCTTGCGGGCACCGGCCGGGTCGGCCAGCACCGAGGCGCGCAGGACGTTGTCGGGATGCTGGTAGCCGCGGCGGACGCCCTCGTTGACCATCTCCTCGACGCTCATGGTGGCGTCCCAGCGCACGTTCATGCCGATCTTGAGGAACACCGTGACGATGCCGGTGTCCTGGCAGATCGGGCGCCGGCCTTCGGCGGACATGCGGGAGTTGATCAGGATCTGCGCCAATGCATCCCTGGCCGCCGGCGACTCCTCGCGCTGATAGGCGGCGTAGACGGCATCGACGAAATCTTTCGGGTGATAGTATGAGATGTACTGCAGGGCGTCGGCGATGCTCTGGATGACATCGTCCTGGCGGATGAGCGTCATGACGGAGGTAACCCTCTGCTGTTGTTAGGATAGCTGCCCAGGGGCGGGCGCAGCATCATCTTATACCACTCCCGGCTCGCCAGTGCCGTACGGTGCCCTCGCCCCGGACCGCAGCGCGCACTTTGGGCGGTTTTTCGCAGGAGGTAACTCGATGGAATATCTGCACACCATGGTCCGCGTCAGCGACCTCGACAAAGCGCTCGATTTCTACTGTCGGGCACTGGGGCTCGTCGAAGTGAGCCGGCACGAAAACGAGGCGGGGCGCTACACCCTGGTCTTCCTCGCCGCCCCCAAGGATCTGGAGCGTGCGCGGGCGCACAAGGCGCCGATGATCGAGCTGACCTACAACTGGGATCCCGAGGTCTACACCGGCGGTCGCAATTTCGGCCATCTGGCCTACCGGGTCGACGACATCTATGCCGCCTGCGAGCGGCTGCAGGCGCACGGCGTCACCATCAACCGGCCGCCGCGAGACGGGCGCATGGCCTTCGTACGGTCGCCGGACGGCATCTCCATCGAGCTGCTGCAGGCGGGCGATCCGCTGCCGGCGCGGGAACCCTGGGCGTCGATGCCGAACACCGGTTCCTGGTAGGCGCACGACCCGACGGAATGGTCATCGATTTGCTCTATCGTGTAGATAGGATCAATCGGCTTTAAAAATAAATGAGAATCCTTATCATTTGGGTGTAGACCCAAGGAGGTAAGGATTATGGCCAAGACGCTCAGTTTCGCCGCGGTGCACTTCACCATCGCCTTCAGCGTTGGCTATCTCATCACCGGCAGCCTGGCCCTGGGCGGCGCCGTGGCCCTGATCGAGCCGCTGTGCAACAGCGTCGCCTACTTCTTCCACGAGAAGTTCTGGGATCGCCGCCAGCAACAGCAGGACGCCAGCCTGGAGCTCGCCGGCTGGGGCAAGTCGTAACGACTGCCAGGCCGGCGACTGCTTCGCGGTTGCATTTTCTACCCTTGGCCGCAATTCCGAGGGCTGGCTAATCAAGGAGGATGCAGCCATGGCGGATGTCGATGCCGAACCCTGGGGGCAGCCATCGCCCAAGTACCGCAATGTCGGTGACAACGAACGCCGCCTGTCGCTGGTCGGCGGCGGCCTGGCCGCTGTGGCCGGATTACGCCGCGGCGGCCTGCTGGGCATGCTGATGACGGCGCTCGGCGCGACCCTGGTGTACCGGGGCGCGACCGGCCATTGCGCGATGTACGAACGCATGGGGCGCAGCACGGCC
>JAJUFY010000200.1 GCA_029263635.1 Ectothiorhodospiraceae bacterium
AGGCGATCAGCATGGCCTGGCGGGCGGCGTCCACGGTCTGGGGCGCGCCGATCGGCGGTTCCGCGAAGTGCAGCACCGGCTCTGCCACGCCGAAGAACAGCAGCGCGATGCCATAGCCTGCCGAGAACAGCATGGCGAACCAGGCCAGGAAGCTGTATTGCGGCTCGGCGTGATCCGGGCCGAGCTTGATCTGCCCCCAGCTCGACAGCGCGATGCCGATGATGAAGACAAGAAAGATCGCCACCGACAGCATGTAGAACCAGCCGAAGGTGCGGGTGATGTAGGCGAGGGTGGCGGTGAAGGCGCTGCCGGCCAGTTCCGGGTTGCTAATGGTGCCGATCACCAGCAGCAGGGTGACGGCCACGGCCGGGAAGAAGACGGGCGCCAGAATGGTCGCCGGAACGATCTTATTGTTCGATTTCATGGCCACCTGCTGCGGATCGTGGTTGCAGTGAATCCGGCCGCGGCCGGCTTGCCGGATGGCCGGAGATGCCGCTGCCGGCGGTCAGGCCGGCAGCCGTGCATGGGGCCGCCCATGGCCGGTTGGCACGAAGGCGGGGCGTGCATCCTGCATCCGGCACGGGTCTCGCGCATGGCGGATATGACCGTCCGTCGGCTCGGCCGGCGTCCGCTGGCGTCTGGGTGTGGCAGGCTGGTTGCGCGCCGCTGCGTCGGCGATCCTCCCCTCTTGAAGGCCGCTCCTGTCCGGCCAGCCGGCGAGGAGCTGCACGATGGGGGCGTGCCGCCCCGCCCGCGGAGAGCCGGCCGGGTAGCGGCTCAGAGCGGTGGCGGCTGGCTGCCGGGGCGGGTGCTGGTGGTGCGGCCCGGCATTTCCTGCACCGGTCGCCCTTCCAGCGTGGCGATCAGCCACTCGCGGTGGCGGTGCTCATCGTCCAGCCCGCGCGCCAGCATCTCGCAGGCATCGGGCGGGCAATGGGCCAGCGCTCGCTCGTAGGCGGTGTTGGTATCGTCCTCGTTGGTCTTCATGGCCTTGAGGATGGCTTCGTCGCCCATCAGGTTGGCCATCCGGACCTTGCCCTGGGTCAGCATGGCCTTGGCGCCCGGTCCGCTCGGCGGGTTGCCGCCCATGGCGCGGATCAGCGGCGCCAGCTCATGGGTGTGGCGCTCGTGGTCGCTGCGGAAGGTTGCCAGCTGAGCCTTCCATTGGTCGTTTTCCAGCCGCTCGATCGCCGCGTTGTAGGCTTCGATGGCATCGAAATCCAGAGCCATCAGGTGCTCCAGCATCTCGACCGGGTTGTCTTCGGTGCCGATTCGCGTTGCCATAGGTCCTCCTGATTGTCGGCTGCCGGCGGAAGCGAACATCCATGTCCGTCCGTCACCAGGCAATGGGAGCAGCCGGCTGCGATTGCAAGCGAGGCTCAGGAGGCCGGCTGGGGAGCGCGGCGGGTAGCCGGTGCCGGCAGCGGCCGGCTCCGGCGCGGCAACTGGAACGACACCAGGCTGGCCAGCAGCAGCACCACGCCGGCGCCGCCGAAGGCCGGCCAGTGGCTGCCCAGCGCCTCATAGCCCCAGCCGCCCAGCCAGGAGCTGATCATGGCGCCGATCTGGTGGCCCAGATAGGTCCAGCCGTACAGGACGCCGACGATGCGCACACCGTAGACATCGGCCAGGATGGCCGATGACAGGGCGATGCTGCCGGCCCACACCACGCCGCCGACGGCGGCCACGGCGTACAGCTCCCAGCTCCGGGCGACCAGCAGCAGGCCGAAGAAGCCGAGGCCGCGGATCAGGTAGATCGCGGCGAGCAGGTTCTTGCGCGGCAGCCGGTCCGAGAGCCTGCCCAGGAAGACTGTGCTGGGAATGGCGACCAGGCCGATGAGGCCGATTCCGAAGGCCGCCGTCACCGGATCGAAGCCGTGGTCGGTGAGCATGGGCACGCCGTGGGTGCCGAGCAGGTTCATGCTGAAGCCGCAGGCGAACAGGCCGAAGGCGATCTGCCAGAACGGCCAGGTCTGCATGGCTTCCCGGCAGGTGAGCCCCGCGGTCTCGGGGGCCGTTGAGGCCGGCGCGCTGCCCGGCAGCAGATCGGTGCCCGGCGGGGCGTCGTCGCGGATGACCAGCAGCGCGATAGGAGCCACCAGCAGCACGAAGGCGGCGCCGAAGCCGATCAGCGTTGCCCGCCAGCCGACCTGGCCGATGGCGTAGGTGAGCACCGGCGTCATGATGGCGATGCCCGCCATGGAGCCGGTGGAGAGGAAGAACAGCGCCATGCCGCGCTGGCGGGTGAACCAGCGGCTGATGACCGGGGTGAGCGCGACCGGGCTGGTGAACGAGAAGCCCAGCGACAGCAGCACGCCGAAGGCCAGGAAGAAGCTGAAGGCGCCGCGGGCGAGCACGCTCCAGACAATGGCGACCGCCACCAGCAGGGTGCCGAGCACCAGCACGAAGCGGCTGCCGTAGCTTTGCGCGAGCTGCCCGGCCATCGGCATGCCGATGCCGTAAGCCAGCATGCCGATGGCGATGATGCCGGCCAGCAGCGTGCGGCTCAGGCCCAGGTCTTCGGCGAGCGGGATGAAGAACGGGCCGATGCTCATGCGCATGCCGACCGTGAGCAGGGTGATGACGGTGGCCGCGGCCACGATGTTCCAGCCGAAGTACCAGCTGCCGAAGCGTCGTTGGGTCATGGTCTTGCCTTTCTTTTGCTGCGCCACCCGGCAGACGGTCCATTCCAGGCAGCCGGTTCGTGGCCGGGGCGCGGTGCATGAGCGTAGAATTGTGCGTCATCAGCAACTCCTAATCGAACCTTCCCGTGCTCGACAGCCTTCTGCTCGGCGTTCCGCTCTATCTTCTGGTGCTCATCGGCTATCTGCTGGTGCGTGTCGGCCGCTGGCCGCACACGGCCACCGAGGCGCTGGCCCGTTTCGTGTTCGGGCTGGCGCTCCCGGCCCTGCTGTTTCGCATGATGAGCAACCTGTCGGAGTTGCCGCCGGTGGATGCGCGGCTGCTGATCGCCTATTTCGGCGGCTGTCTGCTGGTGTTCGCGCTGGGCCGGCTGGTCGGTCATGTGCTGTTCCGGCTCGACGGCGTGGGGCAGTCGGTGTTCGCCCTGGGCGGCGTCTTCTCCAACAACGTCATCCTCGGCATCCCGCTTGCCACGGCGCTGATCGGCAACGCCGCCATGCCGTCGGTATCACTGGTGCTGGCGTTCAACGCGCTCACTTTGTGGACGCTGGTGACAGTGTCGGTGGAGTGGGCGCGGCATGGCGCGCCGTCGCTGACCGGCTTCACGCGGACCCTGCGCTCGGTGCTCACCAACCCCATCGTCGCCGCCATCCTCAGCGGCACGGCGATCGGCCTGCTCGGCGTGCGCCTGCCGTCCCTGATCGACGCGCCGCTTGCCATGATCGGCCAGGCCGCCGTGCCGCTGTCGCTGATCTCGCTCGGCATGAGCCTGGCGCAGTACGGTCTCAGGGCCGGGCTGGACCGCAGCCTGGGGATTTGCGTGCTGAAGCTGGTGGTAATGCCGCTGGTGGTATGGACGCTGGCGCGGCTGCTGGCGCTGCCGGCGCTGGAGACGCAGGTGGTGGTGATGCTGGCCTCGCTGGCGGTGGGCAGCAACGTCTACCTGATGTCGATGCAGTTCCGCACCCAGGAAGGCGTGGTTGCCAGCAGCATGGTGCTGTCGACCGCGCTCAGCGCCCTGAGCACGCCGCTGGTGGTGGCCTGGCTCGGCGGGCCGGGCTAGCTGTTTCAGAACAGCGTCGGCTGCTGCTCGACCACCTGCAGCGGCTGCAGGCCGGAGCCGGTGACGCCGAGCAGCCGCACCGGCCGCCGGGCGGCCTCGGTGCGCTCCAGCAGGGCGGCCATGACCGCCATCACATCCTCCAGCTCCAGCAGCGGCTGCGGCGCGGTGTAGGCGCGGGTGACTAGGCGGAAGTCGTGGTACCTGACCTTCAGCGTCCAGGTTGCGGCAGCCAGCTTGCGTGCCGCCAGTCCCTCCAGCACCTCGGCGGCCAGCGGCCGCAGCGCCGCCAGCATGGCGGCCGGCTCGGTGAGGTCGCGCGCGAAGGTGGTTTCGCTGCCGTAGGACTTGCGTTCGCGGCTCGGGCGCACCGGACGCTCGTCGATGCCGCGGGCGATGGCGTAGTAGAAGGCGCCGCTCTTGCCGAATGCCGCCTGCAGTTCTTCCAGCGTCCAGCGGGCCAGGTCGGCGCCGGTCTTGATGCCCAGCCGGTGCATCTTCGCCTCGGTGGCCGGGCCGACGCCGTGGAAGCGGCCGACCGGCAGGCCGGCGATGAAGGCCGGACCCTGTTCGGGCGTGATCACGTGCAACCCGTCCGGCTTGTCGATGTCGGAGGCCAGCTTGGCGAGGAACTTGTTGTACGACACCCCGGCGGAGGCGGTCAGGCCGGTTTCCGCCAGGATTTCCCGCTTGATCTGCCGGGCGATCAGCGTTGCCGAGCCGCGGCAGGCGTCGCAGTCGGTGACGTCCAGGTAGGCCTCGTCCAGTGACAGCGGTTCGATCAGCGTCGTGTAGCGGCGGAAGATGGCCTGGATGCGGCGCGATTCGGCCCGATAGGCCTCGAAGCGCGGCCGCAGGAACACGGCGTCCGGGCACAGCCGCCGGGCGCGAGAAGCGGGCATGGCCGAGCGGATGCCGAACTTGCGTGCCTCGTAGCTGGCGGTCGCCACCACGCCGCGGCTGTCCGGCGAGCCGCCGACCACCACCGGCCGGCCGCGCAGG
>JAJUFY010000019.1 GCA_029263635.1 Ectothiorhodospiraceae bacterium
GCCGGGGCGTCGCTGCTGTTGTAGCAGGCGATCCGGTCCGATGCGGAAGGGGGAATAGCGCGGTGGGGCCCCTGTTCGGGGCCCCACCGACTGACGTCGAGCCGGGTTCGGCGTCCGGTGCTCAGGCCAGTCCCTCGGCGGCCAGGGTATCGCGCACGGCCGGCCGCTGCGCCAGGCGGTCGGCGTAGGCGCGCAGGTTGGCAAGGCTGCCGATGTCGACGCCGGTCACCTTGGCCCAGGTCAGCATGACGAAGCAGTAGATATCCGCGATTGAGTAATCCTCCCCGGCCAGATACGGCGAGTCGGCCAGCCGGCGGTCGACCAGAGCGAACTTGCCGGCGATCAACTCCTTGGTCACCGGCTTGTAGTCATCCGGAGTCGTTGGCCGGAACAGCGGGCTGAAGCTCTTGTGCAGCTCGGTGGCGATGAAATTGACCCATTCCAGCGTGTGGTAGCGGGCCATCGAGCCCGGCGCCGGCAGCAGACCGGACTGCGGCGCCTGGTCGGCGATGTCCTGCAGGATCACCGCCGCTTCGGTGAGGATATCGCCGGAGTCGAGGGCAAGGGCGGGGACCTGGCCCTTGGGGTTGACGGCGAGGAAGTCGCTGCCGTCCTCAAGCTTCTTCGCCGCCAGATCGACCCTGACGGCTTCGAAGGGCAGCTTGGCTTCGTTGAGGGCGATATGCGGTGCCAGCGAGCAGGCACCAGGCGTCATGTAGAGCTTCATAGCGAGAAGTTTCCTGGAGTTGTTACGAACGGGGTGGGTAAGCCGCCGGACGGTCAGCCGTCCGGGAAATCGTCCGGACTCTTTTCGGCCCAGCCGGTGGCGCGTCGGTACGCTTCGTTGGAGAGGTAGCCGCTGCTGTCGTCCTCGCCCTGCGGCTGCAGCGGCAGAGCCTGCCAGGCGCTGCGCTGATAGCGTTCGATGCTGCCATCCTCGAAGCGGGCCTCGATGAACTCGTCGTTCTCGTCGATCCGGGTTACCTGCAGTCTGCGGCCGCCTGCGGCGTCGTAATACCAGCGCCCTGCAACGGGCTGTACCTGAGTCGGCATGTCGGCCTCCCGTACCCCTGTCGGAAGCCCGACAATAGGGACGGGCGCAACGGCCTCCAAGGGCGGGGCGGGGCCGCTCGGCCGAACCGATGGCCTGCCGACATCATAATCCCGCCCGCCGGATTTCGGGTATTGTCGCCGCAACATCATTGATCTGGATCAACGCCGGGGTCTCCGATTCCGGCGAGCGAGGTGGAAGAGCTATGGCGATGAATCATGAGTATGCGGAGGTGGAGCCGACACGGGCCGAGCTGGACGCCATCGAAGAGCCGGTGGTCCTGGAGTTCGGCAGTCCCTGGTGCGGTTACTGCAGCGCCGCGCAGCCGCTGCTGGAGACCGCCTTTGCCGAGTATCCGTCGGTACGGCACATCAAGATCGCCGACGGCAAAGGCCGCCGGCTGGGGCGCCTGTTCCGCGTCAAGCTCTGGCCGACCCTGGTGTTCCTCCGCCGCGGCGAGGAAGTGGCAAGACTGGTGCGGCCGACCGAGGTGGATGCGATCCGCGCGGCGCTGGCACAGATCGACACGGCATAGCGGATCCGGCCCAGGACCGGCTGGAGAACGGCATCGGTAGCCGGGAACGCCGTCAGCCGGTTTCCTGCGTTGCCAGCAGCGTCGGCTCGCCGGCCGTGGAAAACCGCAGGCAGCCGTCCTCGAGCCGGCTCAGCCTGAGCGAGAGCAGGTCGAGCAGATAGTTCTGGTGCACCCGCCAGGGCGCCTTGGAACCCTGCTTCGGGAAGGCGTCGATCGCGCGCCGTATGTAGCCGGACGTCAGGCCGAACAGAGGCTGCGCGGTGACCGCCGGATCGTCGTTGCACGGGACACAGACGTCGTAGCCGCAGCGGTCCATGTGCCTGAGCAGGCGGCAGACATAGCGGGACACCAGGTCTGCGCGCAGTGTCCAGGACATATTGGTGTAGCCGAAGCAGACTGCCAGGTTGGGCACGCCGCTCAGCATCAGCCCCCGGTAGCTCAGCGTCCGGTTCAGCTCGACCGGCGCGCCGTCGACCGTAAGCCGCAGCCCTCCCAGCGGCAGCAGCTGCAGGCCGGTGGCGGTGACGACGATGTCGGCCGGCAGTTCCTGGCCCGATTGCAGGCGGATGCCCCGCTCCGTGAAGGTGTCGATGCGGCCGGTGACGACGGAGGCGCGGCCGCCGCGGATGGCCCGGAACAGGTCGGCGTCCGGCACCAGGCACAGGCGCTGATCCCAGGGCCGATAGCGCGGCTGGAAATGGATGTCGAGCGGGTAGCCTGCCGGCAGCTGCCTGGCGACGTTGGCGCGCAAGACCCGGGCCGCCAGCCGCGGCGCCCGCCGGCAGAACTGATAGAAGGCGAGGCTCAGCAGCATGTTCTTGCTGCGGATCAGCCGGTGCGCGAGGCGCGGCGGCAGCACGCGCTGTAATAGCCCGGCAATGCGGTCCGCGGCCGGCTGCGACAGGAGGTAGCTCGGCGAGCGTTGCAGCATGGTGACATGCGCGGCCCGCCTGGCCATGGCTGGCACCAGCGTCACGGCGGTTGCGCCGCTGCCGATCACTATCACCCGCTTGCCGCTGTAGTCGAGGTCCGCCGGCCACTGCTGGGGGTGGAGCAGCAGGCCCTGGAACCGCTCGCTGCCGGGAAAGGCGGGGCGGTAGCCGCTTTCGTAGCTGTAATAGCCGCTGCAGAGGTACAGGAAATTGCAGGTCAGGCGCACCGGGATGCGCTCAGGTCCGACTTCCGCCTCGACCGTCCAGCGCGCCTGCGCCGACGACCAGGAGGCCGTCCGCACCCGGTGCTGGAAGCGGATGTGGCGGTCGATGCCGTGCTCGCGGGCGGTCTCCCGCAGGTACTCGAGGATGCCGGGGCCGTCGGCGATGGCCCGCGGGCGTGTCCAGGGCCGGAATTCGTAGCCCAGCGTGAACATGTCGGAGTCGGAGCGGACCCCGGGGTAGCGGAACAGGTCCCAGGTGCCGCCGATGCTGTTGCGCGCTTCGAGGATGGCGTAGCGCTTGCTGGGGCAGCGCGTCTGCAGATGGACGCCGGCGCCGATGCCGGACAGGCCTGCGCCGACGATGAGTACCTCGACATGCTCGGCGGTCATGCTGGGTTCCTTCGCGGCTAAGGCGAAGGGTAGGGTGGCCGGCAGCCGGAAGCAACCCGGGCCCTGGATGGTCCGGTCAGGGCGTCAGCTGGTGGTCGTCGGCCCGGACCGTGTTCGCGAGCGCGGCGATGGTGTCGCGCGCGACCTGCTCGAAGAAGGCCGCTCCGATCTTGAGGACCTCCTCGTCGACGGTGAATTGCGCGTTGTGCAACGAGACCTCCGCCTGGTCCGGACGGCGGGCGCCGAAGCGCACGTAGCAGCCGGGCAGCTTTTCCAGATAGAACGAAAAATCCTCGCCGCCCATGCTGGGGTAATCCATGGCCGCCAGCCCCGCCTCGCCGACCACCTTGGCGGCGGCGCTGCGGGCCAGCTCGGTTTCCAGGGGGCTGTTCACCACCGGCGGGCAGCCGAACTGGAAGTCCACGACGGTCCGGACGTTATGCAGCTCGCCGCTGGCCTTGGCCATGCGCTCCAGGCCGTTGACGATGCGCCGCCGTCCCTCCGGCGAGGTGGTGCGCAGCGTGCCCTCCAGCAGCACATCCTCGGCGATGACGTTGGCCGCCGAGCCGCCCACCATTCTGCCGATGGTGATCACGCTCGGATGAAACGGGTTGGTTTCGCGCGATATCAGGGTCTGGATGGCGACGATCAGCAGCGCGGTGGCGACGATGGCGTCGGTTGCCTCGTGCGGCCGGGCGCCATGGCCGCCGCGGCCCCTGACGCGGATGCTGAAGACATCGGTCTGGGCCGTGATCGCGCCCGGTTCCACCATGATCTGGCCGGTGCAGTACTGGTGGCCGACGTGACCGCCGAAGATCGCGTCGACGCCGTCCAGGGCGCCGGAGGCCAGCACCACCTGGGCCCCGTTGCCCTGCTCTTCGGCCGGCTGGAACACCAGCAGTACCCGCCCCGGCGGCGGGTCCTCCCGCAGCAGGGCGGCCGCCCCGAGCACCATGGTGACGTGGGCGTCGTGGCCACAGGCGTGCATGACGCCGGGTATCTCCGAGGCGAACGGCAGCCCGGTGGCTTCGGCGATCGGCAGCGCGTCCATATCGGCCCGCAGGGCGACGGTGGGCCCTTTGCCGCCGGCGCCGTCGAGCATGCCGATCACGCCGCTGCCGACGCCGTCGTAACGGTAGGGGATGCCCAGCCGTTCCAGTTCGGTGATGATGAGCTGCGCGGTGCGCGCCTCGCGATAGGCGAGCTCGGGATAGCGGTGAATGGTGCGGCGGATGTCCACCAGCCAGGGGAAGATAGGGTCGGCGCGCTCCCAGCCCATGGTTGCTCTCGCAGTCCAGGATAGATCAGGGCTTGTCTGATAATGGCTGTCTATAGGCGGCGGCAGCGATTCCCAACGCAGCGCCAGGCAGGATGGTCGCGATGCAACAGTTCATACAGGCCGGCTCGTCGGCAGTCGGCCTGACAATTCGCACGCTAGCCCGGAAGGAGGTCGCAGCCGCGATCGGGATCTGCGCCCGCGGCATGCGCGACAACCCGGTGCATGTGCGGGTGTTCGGCACCGATCCGCACCGCCGCCGGCGGCGCCTGGAGCGGCTGTTCGCCGGGCTGCTGCCGTGGATCCAGCACCGCGGCTCGCTGGTCGGCGCCTGGTCCGGTCCTGTGCTGATCGGGGTGCTCGGCCTGCTGCCGCCCGGCACCTGCATGCCGACCCGGCTGGACATGCTGCGGCTGCTGCCGGCACTGGCGCGCTGCCATACCCCAACCGGATTGATGCGTGTGCAGCGCTGGTTGAGCGCCTGGGCGGCGAACGATCTCCCCGCGCCGCACTGGCATCTGGGACCGCTGGCGGTGGAGCCGGGGCTGCAGAGGCGCGGCGTGGGCAGCCGGCTGCTGCAGCATTGCCTGGCCGGTGCCGAAGGCTCGGCGGCGGCCCTGTACCTGGAGACCGACAAGCCCGACAACGTCGTCTTCTATGAAAGACGCGGCTTCGAGGTTATTGCCACGCTGCCGGTGCTTGGTACCCCGACCTGGCTGCTGCGGCGGCAGCCGGCTGCCGGCACTGGTGACGGGACGGCCGATCTGCTTAGATCTTTCTGATTCCCACCGACGCTGCAGGCGAGGCAGATGATGGCAAGGCAAGTGGCATTTCTGGGGCTGGGAGCGATGGGGCGGCCGATGGCGGCGAATCTCGCCCGGGCCGGGCTGGCTACCCGCGGCTGGAACCGGACGGCCAGGCCGTTTGCCGCGGAAGCGGCAGCCGGCGTGGCGGTCCAGCCTGCGCTGGCCGACGCCGTGCGTGGCGCCGAGATGGTCTGTATGTGTGTGCTGGACGATCACGCTGCGGAAGCGGTGCTGACGGCGGCACTGCCGCATCTGGCGCCGGGCACGGTGGTGCTCGACCACAGCACGCTCGGCGTCGATACCGCCCAGCGCCTGGCGCAGCTGGCGGCCGGGCGGGGCGTCGACTACCTGGATGCACCGGTCAGCGGCGGCACCGCCGGTGCCGAAGCCGGCACGCTGACCATCATGGTCGGCGGCGAACGCGCCGCCTTCGACCGGGCGCAGGACGTGCTGCAGGCGATGGGGCGGCTGATCCGCTACCTGGGGCCTTCGGGCTGCGGGCAGGGCGCCAAGCTGGTCAACCAGCTGCTGACCGCGGTGCATTCGGCCGCCGCCGTGGAAGCGCTGCATCTCGGCGCGCGGCTGGGGTTGGATCTCGGCGAGCTGCACACGGTGCTGCAGGCGTCCTTCGGCGCCAGCCGCATGCTGGACCGCACGGTGCCGGTACTGCAGCAGCAGGCTTTTGCATCTGCCTTCACGGTCGACGTGCTGACCAAGGATCTCGGCCTGATCGAGCGCCTGGGGAAGACGACCGGCACGGCGTTGCCGTTCGGCAAAGCAGCGCTGGACTTGTACCGGGCCGGACAGCAGGCCGGCCTCGGCGAACTCGATGCGGCGGCGCTGGTGCGGCTGCTGGCGGCGCGCTCGGTCTCCAGCGAGGGCTGACAGCCATGCCGCGCTTTATTGCCAATCTCAGCATGCTGTTTACCGAGCTGCCCTTCCTGGAGCGCTTCGCCGCCGCCCGACAGGCCGGCTTTCGCACCGTCGAGGTGCAGTTCCCGTACGACCACGCCGCCGCCGATATCCGCCATGCGCTGGTCGATGCCGGGGTTTCCCTGCATCTGATCAACCTGCCGGCCGGCGACTGGGCGGGCGGCGACCGCGGCATTGCCGCCGACCCGGCGCGGGTCGAGGAATTTCGGGACGGTGTGGCGCAGGCCCTGGCCTATGCGGGCGAACTGGGGGTACGCCACCTCAACTGCCTGGCCGGACTGGGCGGGACGGTAGGCAAGGATGCGCAATGGCAGACGCTGGTCGCCAATGTCCGCCATGCCGCCGCGGCGCTGCGCGCGCTGGATGCCACGCTGCTGGTTGAGCCCATCAACCGGCGTGACGTGCCCGGCTTCGTGCTCGGCACCAGCGCCGAGGCGTTACGCCTCCTGGAGGAGGCGGGGGAGCCCAATCTGGCCCTGCAGTACGACGTCTACCACATGCAGCGCAGCGAAGGGGAGCTGGCCGCTACCATCGGTGCCAACCTGGGCCGGATCGGCCACATCCAGATCGCCGATACGCCCGGCCGTCACCAGCCCGGCACCGGCGAGATCAATTTCCGCTTCCTGCTGAACGAGCTGGACCGCCTCGGCTACGGCGGCCATGTATCGCTGGAGTACATCCCGCTGCCCGATACCCTGGGCTCGCTGGCCTGGATCGCCGAGCACGGCTTCAGGCTCTAGCCGACGAGCCGGTTGCGGCCGGCATTCTTGGCGCGGTACAGGGCCTCGTCGGCCGCCTTGATGACCAGCTCCGGATCGCGCAAGTCCCTCGTGCGCTCGGCCATGCCGATGCTGATGGTGATGTTGACGGTCTGCTGCCGCCGGCCCTGGCCGCGCCGGTTGCGGCCGGTCTTGGCGCTGTCCGGGCGGTCCTTGCCGCGCAGGACCAGGGGGTAGTCGGCAATCGCCTCGCGTACCGCCTCCAGGTGCGGCCGCGCCTGCTCCTTGTCCTTGCCGGAAAAGACGACGGTGAATTCTTCGCCGCCGTAGCGGTAGGCCCGGCCGCCGCCGCCGATCCGGCGGATCTGGCTGGCGACCATGCGCAGCACCTGATCGCCGACATCGTGACCGTAGGTGTCGTTGAACTGCTTGAAATGATCGACATCCAGCATGGCGATGGTGTACCGCCGTCCAAGCGCCGCCAGGTGCTCGTTCAGCGCCCGGCGGGAGGGCAGGCCGGTCAGTTCGTCGCGGTAGGCGATGTGGTGGGTGTGCAGGACCAGGCTGGTGACCAGCATCAGCGCCGCGGCTGTGAGGAAGGTTTCCGGCACCATATAGGTGTCGGCGCGGTTGCAGGCGACCGCGACCGCCAGCAGGACCAGCAGCAGGCCGCCGGTGAGCACAGCCTGGTCCCGTCTCAGCTGCCAGAACTGCAGCAGGATTGCCAGCAGGAAGGCGAGCAGTGCGCCGTGCGGCAGCCGCAGGCCGGCGTGCTGGAACGGCAGGAACTCGCGGGTGACGAGCTGCAGGATATCGACTCGGTTGGCGGCGATTACCCACAGCACCAGGCCGAGCTGCACCAGCAGCAACCCCAGCCGCAGCACGCCGTGGCCGCTCAGGATGCCGCGCTCCCGGAGGCGGCTGAACAGGGCGATGTTGAGCGGCACCAGGATCCCACAGGCGCTGAACAGCACGGCTGCCTGGAACGGATCGCTGAGGGCGACCGCGCGCGCCGTCGTCAGCCCCCAGTAGCAGAGCATCAGTAGCACCGCGATGCAGACCACCCGGCTCTGATTCAGCAGCAGCGCGATGATGGCTGGCAACAGTGCGGCGACGTAAGGCATGGCCGTCAGCAGCGGCTGGTAGGCCGGCGGTACCGCGTGCAGATACGGCTGCGTGTAATGGGCGGCCACCAGCAATGCCAGTGGAACCAGCAGGGCGCGTGCCAGGGCGGTGTATGAATTGAGCAAGCGCAGGCCTCGCTAGATAAGCTGGATTCGAGCCTTCGGCGAGATCAGGCTGCAAGCGGCGCTGCCTTCGTTCTCGCCCGATGTTCTTATTCGTGTGCCGCCGACCATGGCATCTGCTGCCGCAGCGAGCCGTCATGTCGGCTGGCTGGATGTCGGTACCGTCGCTGGCATCCAGGATACCGCGGAACCGGCCGCGACAGCCGTGACGGCTTGTCAAAATCCCGCACGCAGCCGGGCGCCGGCGCTACGGAAGGGCGCCAAGATTCCGCCATTGCCGGTCTGAGCTGTCGGGAATCCAGCGGAGTCGGGTGTCTGAAATGCATGATCCTTGAGAAAGCTCTTATATATCAACGCCGTAAATGTTTGGCACGGAATTCGCTTTATCGGGGGTAACAACGGTCCGGTTAACAGCTACAGACATTCCATGGTCAATTCCGTCGTTCCACTCAGTCCTGTCGCCCGGCCGCGGCCCGCGCCGCGCCGCAGCAGTCACAGCCAGCATGGCGTCGATGCCAGCATCCGCCTGCTGAGTCGCCTGCAGACTACTCTCGAGCCGCAGCAGCTGCTGCAATTCTACTTCGAGGAGATGCGCCTGCCGTTGGCGCTGGAAGGACTGTCCTGGCGGTATGACGAGCCGGGGCTGCGAGTCAGGCTCGGTCGGCAGGGGAGGGCTCGCTGCGTCTGCAGCCTGTCGATCGACGGCACCAGCTTCGGCGAGCTGACCGTCAGCCGGCGCACGCCGCTGCGGGACGACGAGGAACTGCTGCTGCAGCAGACGCTGGGTCTGCTGATTCACCCGCTGCGCAACGCCGTGCTTTACCAGCAGGCGCTCGCCGCCGCCCGCCGGGATGCGCTGACCGGCCTGGGCAATCGGGCCGCCTTTGACGAGAGCCTGATCCGCGAGCTGGACCTGGCCCGACGTCATGGCGATGCATTCTCCCTGGTGCTCATCGACGTGGATCACTTCAAGGAGATCAACGACCGCCATGGACATCAGGCCGGCGACCAGGTGCTGCGGGAGCTGGCCCAGATCCTCCTCCGCGAGGCCAGGCACAGCGATTTGCTGTTCCGCTATGCCGGCGACGAGTTCGTGATCGCCATGAGCCGTACCGGTCTGGAAGGTGCTCTGGGGGCGGCCGAGCGGGTGCGGAACGCGGTCGCAGATCATCGCTTTCACTGCGATGGCCGCACGATTCCGGTCCGGATCAGCGTGGGAGTGGCTACGGCAGCGAACGGGGAAGGGCCGCAGGATGTGTTCAGGCGGGCCGACCAGGCCCTGTTCTCCGCCAAGCGGCAGGGGCGCGACCGGGTCGCAGCGGAGGACCCGGCGGAGTGATGGAGCATCAGGGGAAAGGGCGCTTGCCTGGCCGCGGTGGCTCGGGGGAGCGTCGAGGCACTGCGTATGGCGAATGGCGGGTAGGCGGCACGCCTTCACTGCCGGTATGATCCGGCTCCCTCCCCAGGTACAAGGAAAATGGCGTGCTCCTGCTGCCGCTGAAGGACGATAACCCGGTCGTGCATGTCCGGTTCCAGTACGTGACGGTCGGCATCATGGCGGTCTGCGTACTGATGTACGTCTGGCAGCTTTCCCTACCGCTCAGCGACGCCGCCGCGCTGCTCTACAACCTTGGCGCCATCCCGGGTGCCTTTGCCGGCGAGGCGGCAACCGTCCGCGACACCACGCTGCCGGTGTTCCTGACCGCGATCAGCCACATGTTCGTGCACGCCGACTTCATGCACCTGGCCGGCAATCTCATGTTCCTGTGGGTGTTCGGTGACAACATCGAGGATGAGCTCGGTCATGGCCGGTTCCTGGTGTTCTACCTGTTCTGCGGCCTGCTGGCACTGCTCACGCACGGCCTGGTGACCAGCGACATGCAGATGCCCGTGGTCGGCGCCAGCGGCGCCATCTCCGGCATCCTGGCCGCGTACCTGATGCTGCATCCCCATGCCCGGGTGCTGGTGCTCGCCTTCGTACCGTTTCCGATCCGCATGCCGACCTACATGGCGCTCGGGCTCTGGGCGGTGTTCAATCTGGCCAGCGGCCTGGTGGATATCCGCGGCGAGGACGCCGTTGCCTGGTGGACCCATATCGGCGGCTTCGTCGCGGGCCTGATCGGGCTGCAGCTATTCGGCTGGCGCGGCAAGCAGTCGGAGCTGGCTTGAAACTGCAGGTGGCGGCGATGCGAACCGGTTTGAAACAGCTTCGGACAAGTGTGCAATGATATTCGTCGGACTCTGTCTCCAGGCGGTCCATAACACATACAGACAACCGCCGGGTCCGCGCGACCCGCTTGCCCGTTGAGGATCTGTCATGTCGAACAAGCGCCGCTTTACCAGGCTTGCGGCCACCGTGGCTGGTATTGCCTTGCTGTCAACCGTGCTGAGCGCGCAGGCGCGCGAGTACTCTGTGTCCACCGTGCTTTCCGACGCTTTCCCCTGGGGGCAGGCGGCGGAGAAATGGGCTGAATTGGTCAAGGAGCGCTCCGGGGGGCGTATCACTCTGCGGGTTTACCCGAATTCGCAGCTGGTATCAGGTGACCAGACCCGGGAATTCTCGGCGATGCGCTCGGGATTGATCGACATGGCGGTCGGTTCGACCATCAACTGGTCTCCGCAGGTGCCGGAGCTCAATCTCTTCTCGCTGCCGTTCCTGATGCCGGACACCAAGGCGGTCGACGCCATTACCGGTGGCAAGGCCGGCGAGATGGTGTTCAAGGCCATTGAGTCGCGCGGTGTAGTGCCGCTGGCTTGGGGCGAGAACGGCTTCCGTGAGATTTCCAACTCCCGTAAGCCCATCACCAAGCCAGAGGATCTGGCGGGCCTGAAGATTCGGGTGGTCGGCTCGCCGCTGTTCCAGGACACCTTCGAGGCGTTAGGCGCCAACCCGACCCAGATGAGCTGGACCGACGCCAAGCCGGCGCTCACCACAGGTGCGGTCGACGGCCAGGAAAACCCACTGTCGGTGTTTGACGTGGCGCGCATCGATCAGGCGGGCCAGCGCTACCTGACCATGTGGCACTACATGAACGATCCGCTGATCTTCGCCGTCAACCAGCGGGTCTGGAAGACGCTGCCCAAGGAAGATCAGGAACTGCTGCGACAGGCGGCGATCGATGCCGGCAAATGGGAGATTGAACTGTCCCGGCAGCAGGAGGCCGAGCGCGCAAATACCATCAAGGCGCGCGGGGTTGAGGTCGTCGAGCTGACGGATGCGCAGCGGCAGGCCTTTATCGAAGCAACCCGCAAGGTGCACCAGAAGTGGACTCCACGGATCGGCGCAGAGCTGGTCAAGGCTGCCCGCGAGGCCATTGAACAGCGCTGATCGGCGCGTACAGTTGGAGTGCTCGGCCCCGACAAAGCGGGGCCGAGTCGTTTGAGGGGTTTGTTATGAAGACGCAGCCGGATGCTCGGCTGGAACGGGTGCTTGCCACACTGGCGCTGCTGATCATTGCTGTGATCAGCCTGGCCAACGTCATCGTCCGCTACGCAACTGATATCTCCTTTGCTTTCACCGAAGAAATCTCAGTCTTCCTGCTGGTTGTGCTGACCTTCGCCGGTGCCTCGGTGGCGCTGCGCCGCAACGGCCACATCCGCGTCGGCTTGCTGGAGCGCGCTTTGCCGCCGAGGCCTCGGCGGGCTCTGATCGTGTTGCAGTGGTTGTGCACCGTGATTGTGCTAGGCCTGATCGCCTGGTACGGCGGCCGCATGACGATCGAGGAGTATCAGTGGGAGACCCTGTCGCCCGGTCTGGGGCTGCCGCAATGGTGGTACGTGGCCTGGCTGCCGCTGCTGGCGGTGCTGATGCTGCTGCGAGTCACGCAGCAAACCTGGGACAGGCTGCGTGGGGGGCTCCTCGATGAGCCCAGATCGGGGGATGATCGTGTGATTTATAGCCCTGCTGTTCAACGGTCTGCCGGTGGCGTTCGCGCTCGCTCTGGGCGCTATCGTCGGCATTCTCACCGGTCTGACGCCGGACATGCTGGCAACCCTGGGCACCAATACTTATAACAGCATCGCCAAATACCCGCTGATCGCTATTCCGCTGTTCATCCTTACCGGCTTGATCTTCGAGCGGGCCGGTGTGGCGCTGCGGCTGGTGCGTTTCGCGCAGGCGCTGGTCGGGCCGCGCCATGGCGGACTGGCGGTAGTCGCCGTGCTGGTGTGCATGATCATGGGCGGCATGAGCGGTTCCGGCCCGGCCGACGCCGCTGCCGTAGCGCTGGTGATGCTGCCGAGCATGGCCAAGGCCGGTTACCCCAAGCCGTTTTCCGCGACTTTGATTGCCTCGGCGGCCTCGACCGCCATCCTGATTCCGCCGTCTGTGGCGTTGATTCTGTACTCCATTGTGGTGCCCGGCGTCGATTTGCGTGCCCTGTTTGCGGCCGGACTGTTTCCCGGGATCCTGGCCGGGTTGGCGCTGATGGTGCCGGCTGTGTGGCTATCGCGCCGCTACGGCTGGGAAACTCCGGAGAGCAGCGAGCGGCCGTTGCTGGGTGAGAGCTTTCGCCAAGCCGTACCGGCCCGGTTCGCGCCGGTAATCATACTCGGTGGCCTGCGCAGCGGCCTGTTCACGCCGACGGAGGCCGCAGTGGTGGCCGTGGCCTATGGTGTCGTGATCGGATTGTTCGTCACCCGCGAACTCAGCCTGCGCGACCTCTGGCAGCTACTTGGCGAGGCGGCCATGATCTCCGGCGTGGTGATGTTGATCATCGCTTTGGCTGGCACGTTCGCTTGGGCCGGCACCATGCTCGGCACTTTCAGGCACGCAGCCGAGTGGGTGATCAGCCTGTCTGACAACGGCACGCTGCTGCTGGTGCTGGTCATGCTGGCTGTGCTGCTGCTCGGCATGCTGCTTGATGCGATCTCGGTTTACTTGATCCTGATGCCTATCCTGATCCCAGTGATGCAGCACTTCGAGTGGAACCCGGTCTGGTTCGGCATCCTGCTGGCGATGAACTTGGCGATTGGCCAGTTTACGCCGCCGGTGGCAGTCAATCTGATGATGACCATCGAGGTGGCCAAGGTGCGGCTGGAGGAAACCGTCGGCTGGGCAGCATTGTTCGTCGTTGCCATGGGGGCGGCGCTGGTGCTGGTGGCGGTGTTCCCCGAGATTGCGCTGTGGCTGCCGCGGGTACTGGGCTATGCGGTGTGATGCCTGCGTCGGCAAACGGCCGCCGTTCGCGCAGCGTTTGGCCAGCGGCGGTTGCCGCTTGCCTGAGTCTGTCCCTGCAGGCTTCCTGCCAGCAGGGCGTCTAACATCTGGTTCGCTTTTCTGCCTGCGCGCCTGCTGGCGACACAGGCACGGCAGCTCGGAATGCGATGCGCCAGCCCCTGGGCTCGGTATCGAAAGGGGGCTTAGCACCGCTGCATGCAGACCCATTTGATCTATCAATCGGATTAGAGATATCGATTGGATCTGGCGAGTCACCTTGCCCAGACTTGTGCCGGCTTTTCCTTGCGAGGAAGCGAGACTCAAGTAACAACAAGGGCAGGACGATGTTGCAGAGGTTTTCGATCAAGGGGGCGCTGGCGTTCGTGGTCGGCGCCGTGCTGGCAGCGGTGGTGGCGTTGAGCGCCTATGCGATGAGCGCCATCAACGGCATCAAGGGCGAGTTTGCCAGTGTCGTCAACGAGAACGTCAACCTGCTGTCGACGATCTCCGATCTGCGCTACTACACCGTCACGTACCGCCGCTTCGCGCTGGACTACGGCCTGACCACCTCGGCGGCCGAGCACGCGCAGATCATCCGGGTGATCGAGGCCAACCGGGCTGCCGTGGAAGCTTCGCTGGAGCGCATGCTGGAGCTGGCGGAGAGCCCGGACGTGGCACGGTTCGTCAACGACTACCGCCGGCGCATCGAAGACTACCGGGTGATGCAGGAGAACTACATCCGGCTGATCGACGACGGCCGCATCGAGGAGGCACGGGCCATGATCCTCGGCCCGATGCTGGCGCCCTTCAACCAGATCGTCGATCTGCTGAGCGAGATCCAGGCGCTGATCGTGGCCGAGGCGCATGCCATCCGCGACAGCCAGACCCAGGCCATCGAGCGGGTGATTTATGGCGTGGCGTTCGGATTCGTGCTGATTGTCGTCTTCACCAGCCTGATGTGGCTGCTGATGGCGCGCAAGATCAGCCGACCGCTGGCGGCGC
>JAJUFY010000431.1 GCA_029263635.1 Ectothiorhodospiraceae bacterium
CGATCTGATCGCCGAGCGCATCCGCGCCCTCGGCGTGTTCGCGCCCGCCAGCTACACCGAGTTCGCCAAGCTCTCGACGGTGAAGGAGGAAACCAGCGTTCCCTCGTCGGTGAGCACCATCGCGGCCGCTTCCTTGGCCGCCTCGGTGCCCTTCATGCCCATCGCCACCCCGACATCGGCGCGCTTGAGCGCCGGCGCATCGTTGACGCCGTCGCCGGTCATCGCCACCACCTGGCCGTCGGCCTGCAACGCCCGCACCAGCCGCAGCTTGTGCTCGGGGCTGGCGCGGGCGAATACGTCCACCTCCATCGCTACCCGGCGCAGCTCGGCGTCGTCCACCAGCGCGATCTCGGCGCCGGTCATGGCCGGCTTGCCGACGCCGATGCCGAGCTGGGCACCGATGGCGCGCGCCGTTTCGGCATGGTCGCCGGTGATCATCTTGACCCGGATGCCGGCACGGTGGCAGTCGCGCACGGCCGCGATCGCCTCCTCGCGCGGCGGATCGACGATGCCCACCAGAGCCAGCATGGTGTAATCGCTCTCGACGTCGTCGAAGCCCAGCTGCCCCCCAGCCGGTGCCGTCCGCTTGCAGGCGATCGCCAGCGTGCGCAGACCGTGGGCGGCGGTATCGGTCGCCATGCGCCGCCAGTAGTCGACGTCGAGCGCTTCCTCGCCGCCGTCGGTCCGCTGGCGCGAACAGATGTCGAGGATGCGCTCGGGCGCGCCCTTGACGAAGATCCAGGGCTCGCCCGCGGCAGTGCAATGCTGGGTCGCCATGAAGCGGTGCTCTGACTCGAACGGGATCGAGTCCAGCCGCGGCAGCGCCAGTTCCTCGGTGGCACGGATCAATCCGGCCTTGCCGCCGAGCGCCAGCAGCGCGCCCTCGGTAGGGTCGCCCTCCAGCTGCCATTGCCCGTGCCGCTCGCGCAACCGGGCGTCGTTGCACAGCAGGCCGGCCCGCACCGCCAGCAACAGCGCCGGGTGTCGCTCCGGATTGACCGGCTCGCCTTCGCTGGAAATGGCCCCGACCGGCGCATAACCGACGCCGGAAACCTGGTACAGCCGGTCAGCGGTAACCAGCCGCTGCACCGTCATCTCGTTGCGGGTGAGCGTGCCGGTCTTGTCCGAGCAGATGACCGTCACCGAACCCAGGGTCTCCACCGCCGGCAACCGCCGGACGATGGCATGGCGGCGGGCCATGCGCCGCACCCCCAGCGCCAGGGTGACAGTCATGATCGCCGGCAGCCCTTCCGGTATGGCTGAGGCGATCAATGCCACCGCCATCATGAACATGTCGGCCGCCGGTATGCCGCGCAGCAGGGTCCCGAAGGCGAAGGCCACCACGGCGAAGACGAGGATGACGACCGCCAGCCAACGGCCGAAGCGGTCGATCTGCCGCAGCAGCGGCGTGGTGCTGCTGGGAATGGCCGCCAGCATCGCGTTGATCTTGCCGAGCTCGGTGGCGGCGCCGGTCGCGACCACGACACCACGCGCCTGACCACGCACCACCAGCGTGCCGGAGTAGGCCATGCCGAACCGGTCGCCGAGCGGCGCCTCGGCGGCAACCGGCTCGGTGCTCTTCTCCACCGGCAGCGATTCGCCGGTCAGCGCGGCTTCTTCGATACGCAGGTCCCGGACGGCCAGCAGGCGCAGGTCGGCCGGCACCCGGCCGCCGGAGCTCAGCAGAACCAGGTCCCCCGGCACCAGCTCGGCCGCATCGACCTCCCGCCGGCTGCCCTCGCGGATCACGGTGGCGCGGGCAGACAGCATCTGCCGGATCGCC
>JAJUFY010000242.1 GCA_029263635.1 Ectothiorhodospiraceae bacterium
CGACGCCATATGGCTCGAACAGGGGCCGCACGTCCTCTTCGGTCGCATCGAACGGCAGTTCGTTGATGTAGATCGATCGCATCGCTCGTCTCCTCGGTCGCTCTGGCTGGAGATGGGAGCGTGGCGTGCGGAGACAAATGCGGTCTGGCAGGAGGGCAGGAGCCATGGCAGGGCCGGCTGAGGTTGCAGGGGCTCCGTTCTATGAACTGGGGCCGGAGCAGGTGCTGGATGCGGTGGAGGCGGTGGGCTTCCGCTGCGACGGCCGTTTTCTAGCGCTGAACAGTTACGAGAACCGGGTCTATCAGATCGGCCTGGAGGAGGCTGCGCCGGTGGTGGTGAAGTTCTACCGGCCCGGCCGCTGGAGCGACGACGCCATCCTCGAGGAGCACGCGTTTGCGCGGCAGCTGGCCGAGGCCGAGATCCCGGTAGTGGCCCCGCTTGCCGTTGAAGGGAAGACGCTGTTGCGGCACAAGGGGTTCCGCTTCGCGGTGTTCCCGCGCCGTGGCGGCCGCTGGCCGGAGCTGAGCGATCCGGACACCCGCGAGTGGCTGGGCCGTTTTCTCGGCCGCATCCACGCCCGCGCCGCCACCGAGCCCTTCCGCCACCGGCCGGCCCTGGACCGCGAGAGCCATGGCATCGAGCCGTCGCGCTATCTGCTGCAGTCCGGTCTGATCCCCGGCTATCTGACCGATGCCTACCGCACCCTGATCGACGACCTGCTCGAGCGCATCGCCGCCTGCTATGCCCGCGCCGGCGATGTCGCCTACATCCGCCTGCACGGCGACTGCCACCCGGGCAACATCCTCTGGACCGATGCCGGCCCGCACTTCGTCGATCTCGACGATTGCCGCATGGGGCCGGCGGTGCAGGATCTGTGGATGCTGCTGTCGGGCGACCGCGCCGAGCAGAGCCTGCAGCTGTCGGACATCCTCGCCGGCTACGAGGAATTCCACGATTTCGACCGCCGCGAGCTGCACCTGATCGAGGCGCTGCGTACCCTGCGCATGATCCACTACGCCGCCTGGCTGGCGCGCCGCTGGGCCGATCCGGCCTTCCCGCAGGCCTTCCCCTGGTTCGGCAGCGAGCGCTACTGGGAAGAGCACGTGCTGGCGCTGCGGGAGCAGGCAGCGCTGCTGGACGAGCCGCCGCTGGTGGTGTGATGGGAGTACCGCTGTCGGGCAAGCCGCCCTTCGAGTATCAGGTACGCTACAGCCGCCGGCGCAGCCTGGCGCTATACGTCTACCCCGACCAGCGGGTGGAGCTGCGGGCGCCGCTCGGCTGCCCCGACAGCATCGTGTCCGCCTTCCTTGCCGAGCGCAGCGACTGGGTGCAGCGCAAGCTGCGGGAGTTCGCGCAGCGGCCGCCGCGGCGTTTCGCCGTCGATCAGCCGCAGCCGTTCCTCGGCGGGTTTTATCCGCTGCAGGTCATCGAGGAAAGGCCGTACGGCGTGTGGCTGGCCGGCGAGCGGTTGCAGGTGCGCTGCCGGGTGCCGGACGAGGTGCCGCGCCTGCTGGACGCCTGGTATCGGCGCCAGGCACAGGCGGTGTTCGCCGAGCGGCTGGCGGCCTGCCGCGAGGCGCTGGCGGCGCTACGGCTGCCGGAGCCGCGGCTGCGCCTGCGGCGCATGCGCAGCCGCTGGGGGAGCTGTTCCAGCCGCGGCGACATCACGCTCAATACCGACCTGGTGCGCTATCCGCCTCACCTGATCGACTACGTGATCGTCCACGAGCTCTGCCACCTGCGGGAGTTCCACCACGGTCCGGCCTTCTACCGGCTGATGGACCGGGCGCTGCCGGACTGGGCGGAGCGTCGGCGCCAGCTGCGGGCGCTGGCGCGGACCATGCCGCCCTGGCCGGCGTGAGCGGCCAGGGCGGGCTGTGGGGCGGCTGCCGGTGTCAGCCGCGGCTGCGTTCCCAGTCCGCCAGCGAGCGGCCTTCGGTCGCCAGCCGCTCCAGCAGCGGCGCCGGCTGCCAGTGCATCGGTCCGAACCGCTCCCGGTATTTCAGGATGCCGTCGTAGACCGTGCGCAGCCCGATGGTCTCGGCATAGAACAGCGGGCCGCCGCGGTGGCGAGGGAAGCCGTAGCCGGAGGTCCAGACCACGTCGATGTCGGAAGCGCGCTGGGCGACGCCTTCCTCGAGAATGTGGAAGGCTTCGTTGATCAGCGGCAGCAGGCAGCGCTCGACGATCTCCTCGTCGCTGTGGTCGCTGCGCTGCGGTACACCGAGCTGCCGTGCCCGCTCGCGGAGGATGGCGATCGCCTCGGGATCGTCGTAGCGGGCGCGGTCGCCGGGCTGGTAGCGATAGTAGCCGGCGCCGGTCTTCTGGCCCAGGCGGCCGGCCTCGGCCAGGGCGAAGTCGGCCTGGTAGTAGGTCGGGTCCGGCGGATAGCGGTCGGCGTTCGCCTTGTGGACGTTGACGCCGACATCGATGCCGGCGAGGTCGAACACGGCGAGGATGCCCATCGCCATGCCGAAGTTCTCCAGCGCGCTGTCCACCTGCCGCGGCGTCGCGCCCTCCAGCACCATCAGCTCCGCCTCCCGGGCGTAGCCCTCCATCATGCGGTTGCCGATGAAGCCGTAGCACACGCGCGCCAGCACCGGCGTCTTGCGGATGGGGCGGGTGAGGTCCATGGCGGTGCGGATCACGTCGGGCGCCGTGGTGCCGGTGCGCACCACTTCCAGCAGCGGCATGACGTTGGCCGGGCTGAAGAAGTGCAGGCCGATCACGTCCTGCGGCCGCTTGGTGACGGCGGCGATCGCGTCGATGTCCAGCGTCGAGGTGTTGGTCGCCAGGATGGCGCCCGGCTTGGCAATGCGGTCCAGGTCGGTAAAGATGCGCTGCTTGAGCGCCATGTCCTCAAACACCGCCTCGATCACCAGATCGGCCTCGGCGGCCGCCTCCAGGCCGAGGGCGGAGTCGATCAGCCGCAGCGCCGCCGCCTTCGCGTCCTCGCTCATGCGGCCGCGGGCGACCCGGGAGGCATAGTCCTTCTCGATGCGCTCGAGGCCGCGCTTCAGGCTTGCCTGGTCGACGTCGATCAGGGTGACCGGAATGCCGGCGTTGGCAAAGCAGATGGCGATGCCGCTGCCCATGGTGCCGGCGCCGATGATCGCGACTTTGTTGACCGGACGCGGCTGGGTGCCGTCCGGCAGGTCCGGTACCCGGCGGGTCGCCCGCTCGGCGAAGAACAGATGGATCAGCGCCTTGCTCTCGGTGCTCTGCTTGGCCTGGTTGACCAGCTCGGTTTCGTAGCGCAGGCCGTCGTCCAGCGACAGCCGGGTGGCCGCCTCGATCGCCTGGATCGCCGTCAGCGGTGCCTGGCGGCCCCTGAGCTGCTTCGCCGCCCGTGCCCGGGCCTGGTCGTATACGCCGGCGTCGGCCGGCGCCGCGGTCATCTCGCCGGTACGGCGGGGGCCGCCGCCCTGTGCCAGCAGCTCGCGGGCGTAGGCGAGCGCGGCGGCAGCCGGATCGCCGTCGGCGATGCGGTCGATCAGGCCGAGTTCCAGCGCGCGCCCGGCGTCGACCGGCCGGCCGCCGGTAACCAGTTCCAGGGCCGCTTCGACGCCGACCAGCCGCGGCAGGCGCTGGGTGCCGCCGGCGCCGGGGATGATGCCCAGCGTGACTTCGGGGAAGCCGAGGCGCGTGCCCGGCGCGGCGACCCGGTAGTGACAGGCCAGCGCCAGCTCCAGGCCGCCGCCGAGGACCGTGCCGTGCATGGCCGCCACGACGGGGATCGGCAGGCTTTCCAGTCGGCCGAACAGCCGGTGGTACTCCTCTTCCCGCGGCGGTCCGTCGAATTCGCCGATATCGGCGCCGGAAAAGAAGGTGCTGCCTTCGCACTGCACCACGGCGGCGCGGGCATCGCTGCGCTCGAGCTCGTCGAG
>JAJUFY010000166.1 GCA_029263635.1 Ectothiorhodospiraceae bacterium
CTTGCGGGCGTGGACGATGAAGGTCGTGCAGCCGGCCTCTGCCACGGTCTCGACGAAACGCCGCAGGTCGGCCTCCGAATCCTGATCGTCGATGCCGATCCGGCACTTCACCGTGACCGGCACCCGCACGACGGCTCGCATTGCCGCGACGCAGTCGGCCACCAGTTCCGGTTCCGCCATCAGGCAGGCGCCGAATCGCCCCGACTGCACCCGGTCGCTTGGGCAGCCGACATTCAGGTTGATCTCGTCATAGCCGGCCGCCTCGCCCATGGCGGCGGCGCGCGCCAGAGCCTCCGGCTCGCTGCCTCCCAGCTGCAGCGCCAGCGGATGCTCGGCCGGATGAAACGCCAGCAGGCGGTCCGCCGGGCCGTGGAGAAGCGCCGCCGCGGTCACCATCTCGGTATAAAGCAAGGTGCGCGGCGCCGCCAGCCGCAGCAGATAACGGAAATGCCGGTCGGTCCAGTCCATCATCGGCGCCACGGACAGGCGCCGGTCGAGCGGCTGCGGCCTCTGCTGGTCGGGAAAGCGCTGCATCATCGGATTCTCAATTCCGGCACGATAGCCTTGCGACCGCCGGCGGTTGCGGCACAATGCGAAGCCGCGAGGACAATAAACCAATGCCGATACATCTCATCCTCTATGGCACCTATGGCTGCCATCTCTGTGAGCTGGCGCAGGAACTGCTCGTGCAGCCGCTGGCGGAAAGCCGTGTTACTGTCGACGAAGTCGATATTCTCGACGATCCTGCGCTCGAAGAACGCTATGGCGTGCGCATCCCCGTCATCCGCCACGCCGAAACCGACGCCGAGCTCGGCTGGCCGTTCGACGCCGATGAACTGGCAACCTTCCTGGCGCAGCTGGCTACCCGCTAGCCTGGCGGTCTGCCTGCTGCTGGCGCTGGCGGTTCGGCCAGCCGGCGCCGAGGAGCCGCTGGAAACCTGGATCCTGATCGACACCGAGGCCTATCGCCTCGACGTCTATCGCGGCTACACGCCGATCAAGCGGTTTCGCAACATCGCGCTCGGCAGCGGCGGCGCAGCGCCGCTGCACATGGAGGGCGATGCTACCACGCCGCTGGGCGAGTTCCGGATCGTCCGCATCAACCGCGACAGCCGCTTTCATATCTTCCTCGGCCTGGACTATCCTACCCGGGTGCACATGGAGCGTGCCTGGCAACTGGGGCTGGTCGATGCCCGTACCCATGAAGCCTTCGTCAGCAGACACCACCCCGGTGGGGTGCCGCCGCAGAACACTCCCCTGGGCGGAAACATTGGCATCCATGGCATCGGCAGCGGCGATCCGCTCATCCACCACCGTTTCAACTGGACCCGGGGCTGCATCGCCCTGACCAACGAGCAGATCGAACAGTTGGCGCGCATGGTCGGGATCGGCACGCGGGTGTTCATCCGCTAGCCATTTGACCGGCCATTTCGCTGCTATTAGAGGAAATTAATCAACGGCATATTCGGATTTCCGTTGCGAAAGTGCCCCGGGAATCCCCATAGATATGTCGATTTACAGTACAACTTGGACTTGGGTTAAATCAGCTCTTAGAATCGTTGCGTACCTATCGCGAGATGGGCGCACAACAACATGGAAGAAGGAGACATCGTGATGTCGCGCACTCTCAAACTGCTCCCTGGACTGTCCGCCGCCCTCCTGGTGCTGAGCCTTGCTGCCGGCTGCGCTACCACCGAAATGGGCGGTGCGAGCGGTGATCTCGAAGCCGTCCGGCAACAGGCCCAGCAGGCGCAGGAGACGGCGAACGAGGCCAATGCCAAAGCCGAAGCGGCATTGAACGCGGCAAACGAGGCGAAGGAGCTCGCCAATCGCGCCGAAGGTATTGCCAAGGCTACCCAGTTCCAGCTCGAGCGCAACGCTCGCCAGCAGGAACAGATGTTCAAGAAGTCGATGTACAAGTAGGGCGTCGACCTGTCGGATCCAGAGCCCTGCTTCGGCAGGGCTTTTTTGTGAGCGTCAGATCGACGAGCGGGAAATGGCGATCGGCAGCCCCTTGCGGCCTTCGAGGACGTCCTTGACGCGGTCCAGATCGATGCGGTGGACGACGCTGCCGAGCACCTGGGAAATCCGGTCCACCGCCAGCCGTAGCGGCTGACCCTGCTCGTCGCGATGTTCTTCCAGCACCGGGTGCGCCTCCAGGTAGAGGCTGCCGGCGAACCAGCCGGCCTTCACCGGCTCATTGACGATGCGCACCGGGGTGTTGACCGGCACCCGCTCGAACAGGCTCTCGATGTCCTCCGGGTACATCCGCACGCAGCCGTGCGTTACCCGCATGCCGATGCCCCACGGATTGTTGGTGCCGTGAATCAGGTAGGCGGGTATTCCCAGTCGCAAGGCCCGCGTACCCAGCGGATTGTCCGGGCCTGGCGGCACCACGCTGGGCACTTCCCTGCCCTTCGCCTTCGCCTCCAGCCTCACCGACTGCGGCGGATACCAGCTCGGATTCTTGTGCTTGGCGACCACCCGGGTCTGGCCGATCGGCGTGCGCCAGTCCATGCGGCCGATGCTGACCGGATAGGTCTCGACCATGCGCGGCTGCCCCGGCTGCGCCGGGGGATAGTAGTACAGCCGCATTTCCGCGACGTTGAGCACGATGCCCTCGCGCGGCCCGGACGGCAGGATGTGACGGGTCGGGACCACGACCGGTGTCCCCGGCTCGGGCACCCACATGCTCACCCCGGGATTGGCCCGCTGCATCTCTTCGTAGCCGACGCTGTAGCGGCGGCCGATATCGAGCAGCGTCTCGTCGATCTGCACCGTGACGATCCGCAGCTCGCCGACGATGTCGACATCGTCCGGCGGCAACGGATAGATGGCTGCCTGTACGGCGCTCGCCATCATCCCGGCACAGAGCAGCGCTACCCGCAGCCCGGCTTTTCTTATCTGCATACGTGGATCTTCAACCAGTCAAACAGCCGTTTGCAGCCCGTTTCGCGACTGCCGAGCGCAGCCGGTCACAATTCGGCGTCAGTATAGCGATATATAAGGGCGCAGGCGTACGGTCAGGCTCGGCCGGCCAGGATGGGCAGGCGGCCAGCGGAATGCCCCGCGCTCAATCCTGCCAAAGCTCGCGCAGGCGCTGCCACCAGCTGGAGCCATGGGTCACCCTGGCGACATAGCGGCGGATCGCTTCCCGACCGCTCCCTGGAAGATCGACGAAGGCGACACCAACCCGCATCCGGTCCATGTGCCGGACCTCGGCAGTCACCCTGAGAGCCGGTTCTCCGGGCAGCTTCAGCACCAGGCTCAGCTCGTCCCCGACCCGTACCGGCGGCGGTTCCGGCAGCAGCAGCTCCATGCCGCCTTCGCTGATATCCCCCGTCTCCAGGGCCAGCTCCGGCTTCCCCACCGCCTCGACACGGACAGGGGCGTCGGGTGGCGGAATCACGCGCCGGAACTGCCGCAAGCCCCCCTGCAAGCGGATCATTCCCTTCCTCCTTGCCGCTGCCGACATATCCGCTCTCCTGTCCTGGAGTATATCCGAGCCACTGGAGCGCCAGCGTCCCCGGACGGGCCTAGCTACCCAGGGACAACCAAGGCCGACCGTCGGCGAACACGGTCATGCTGCCCGGCGCCATGGTGGTCCAGATCTCGTTCCGGGTGAGCGGCCGGGTCGCCACTACCGTGACGACGTCGGTCGGCTGGGTCACCGTCGCGAAATCCACCCGCAGCTCGTCGTCGATCAACTCCGCTGCGCCAAACGGGGCACAGCGGGTCAACCACGACAGGTGCGTGCTGCAGTACGCACCCAGGTAGCGGCCGTCGCTCAGCAGAAAATTGAATGAGCCCAGCGTGTCGAGCTCGCGCGCCAGGCTGTAGACCTGGCGCCAGAACGTCGTCGGTCGGGGCGGCCGGGCGAAACGGCTGCGCAGCGCGTTCATCAGCCAGCAGAAGGCATGCTCGCTGTCGGTCGTGCCGATCGGCCGGTAGAAATCCAGCGACCGCCGCCGGACCCCTTTCAGGGTGCCGTTGTGCGCAAAGCACCAGGACCGCCCCCACAGCTCGCGGACGAACGGATGGGTGTTCTCCAGCGTGATCTTGCCGCGGGTCGCCTTGCGAATGTGGGAAATGACCGTACAGCTCTTGATCGGCAGCTCCCGCAGCAGACCCGCGAGCTCCGATTCCGAGCTCGGCATGGCGTCCCGGAACAGCCGATAGCCTTTCCCCTCGTAGAAAACCACGCCCCAGCCATCGCGATGCGGGCCGGTCCGGCCGCCACGCTGCATGAGCCCGGCAAAGCTGAAACAGATATCGGTGGGCACATTGGCGCTCATGCCCATCAGTTCGCACATATTCAGGCGGTCTCGTCGGCTAGCGCGTGATAGAGGCCGTGCAGCATCGCGGCAGTGGCGCCCCAGATGAAATAATTGCCGTACGGCAGCGCAATGAGCTCATGGCGGCGGCCGCCCCGCTCGTAGACGTGCGGCTTGTGGTTGGCCGGATCGAGCAGGAAGGACAGCGGCAGCTCGAAAATCTCCGCCACCTCGCCCGGGTCCGGCCGCAGCCGGACCGGCACCTCCACCACCCCGACCACCGGGTAGATGATGAAGCCGGTGCCGGTACGCCAGGACCCGAGCCGGCCGATGATATCGACCCGCTCGGGCGGCAGGCCGATCTCTTCCTGGCTCTCGCGCAGGGCGGCGGCTTCGACCGATGCATCCTCCGGCTCGATGCGGCCGCCGGGAAAGCTGATCTGCCCGGGGTGCGCGCGCAAGGTCTCGGTACGACGGGTCAGCAGGATGTTGAAGCCCTGCCTGCGTTCGATCAGCGGGATCAGCACCGCGGCCGGCTTCAATTCACCGGTGTCGTGCTCGAGACCGACGTCGAACTGGCGCGCGGAGGCGATACGTCGTTGCAGTCTTTCCTTATCCACGGTGCACCGTTTCCGGCGACGGCAGCAACCGGGGGCATGTCCACCGGCGACATCATCAAACCAGCACGAAGTTGAGAGTCTAAGCTGCTGTCGTTTTTACAATTTGACCAAGAATAACACGCTGCCGCCGACCGTGCTCATGGCACTTGGGAATATGCAAAGACGCCGCTCCACGCGGCTCGACAGTACCGGCGGCAGCAACCGATGCGTCCCTGGACAGACCCCGTTCAGCGGCGAAAATTTCCCGTCCGCAGACCGGAGCCCAAATGCCGGCGGCAGCCGCACGAGCGGGGAGCCGAGGGTTACGGCGGCCGGCGGGAGCGCCGGCCCAGCAGCGGCCGCACGGCAGCAACGCCAAGAAACTGCAGGGCGGCGGCTACCACGATGGCCGGCCCGGACGGCAGATCCCAGGCGAAGGAAGCGGCCAGCCCCAGCAGCACCGCCAGCGCC
>JAJUFY010000195.1 GCA_029263635.1 Ectothiorhodospiraceae bacterium
ATCCTGTACCTGATGGGCGTCAAGGACACCGAGACGCCGGCCTGACCCGGCTGCCGGACGGCAAAAAAGACAAGGGCCACGGAGCTTGCGCTCCGTGGCCCTTGTCGCATGCGGCGGTCTTAGACCTTTTCCTTGATGCGGGCGGACTTGCCGCTGCGCTCGCGCAGGAAGTACAGCTTGGCGCGGCGGACGGCGCCACGGCGCTTGACCTCGATGCTCGCGATCAGCGGGCTGTAGGTCTGGAACACGCGCTCCACGCCCTCGCCGTGCGACACCTTGCGTACCGTGAACGAGGAGTTCACGCCGCGGTTGCGCTTGGCGATCACCACGCCCTCGAAGGCCTGCAGCCGCTCGCGGTTGCCTTCCTTCACCTTCACCTGCACCACCACGGTGTCGCCGGCGCCAAACTGCGGCACCTTGATGCTGGCGGCTTCCATCGTTTCTTTGTTGATCTGCTCGACGATATTCATGGCCTTATCCTCTATCGTCCCGGCGTCCGGCCCGGTACTCTTCGATGAACTCGTTCAACAGGCCGCGACTGGCTTCATCGAGCTCCAGCCGTGCCAGTAAATCCGGCCGCTTCAGCCACGTGCGGCCAAGCGCCTGTTTCCGCCGCCAGCGCTCGATGGCGGCATGATTGCCGGTCAGCAGCACCTCCGGCACCCGCCGGCCGTCGATTTCCTCCGGCCGCGTATAGTGCGGGCAGTCCAGCAGACCGTTCGAAAACGAATCCTGGGCCGCCGAATCCTCGTGCCCGAGCACGCCGGGCAGCAGCCTGGCCACCGCATCGACGATGACCATCGCTGCCAGCTCGCCGCCGCTGAGCACGTAGTCGCCCAGCGACCACTCCTCGTCGACCTCGGCCTCGATCAGGCGCTCGTCGATGCCCTCGTAGCGGCCGCAGAGCAGGATCAGTCGCGGCTGCTCGGCGAAGCGCTGCAGCGCCGCCTGATCCAGCACCCGCCCCTGCGGGCTCATATACAGCACCGGCGCCGGCCCTGCAGCAGCGCGGGCGGCCTGGATCGCGGCGCGCAGCGGCTCGACCTTCATCAGCATCCCGGGACCGCCGCCGTAGGGCCGGTCGTCCACGGTGCGGTGCCGGTCGGTCGCGAAATCCCGCGGATTCCAGGTCACCAGCTCCAGCAGGCCGCGTGCGCAGGCACGGGCCGGCATGCCATGTTCGGTCACTGCCGCCACCAGCGGCGGGAACAGCGTGATCACGTCCAGCCGCATGGCGCGCCCCTAGAAATCGGGGTCCCAGTCGACCTGGATCAAGCCGGCGGCCAGATCCACGCGCCTGATCACCTGATCGGCGACGAACGGGATCAGCCGTTCCCGGTCCTCCCCGTGCACCACCAGCACGTCATTGGCGCCGGTCTCGATCAGGTGATCGACCGTGCCGAGGATCTGCCCCTCGGTCGTTTCCACCTTCAGGCCGACCAGGTCCGCCCAGTAATACTCGCCTTCTTCCGGTGCCGGCAATTCGGCGCGCGGCACCGCGATCTCCAGGCCGATCAGGCTGCGCGCCTGGTCGCGATCGGTGTAGTCGCGCAGGCCGACCACCAGCCCCTTGCCGTGGCTCTGCCCGGCCGCCATCTCCACCGGCCGCCAGCCGTCGCCGCGGCGCAGATGCCAGTTCCGGTAACGCAGAATGTTCTCGCGCGGCTGCGTGTACGACATGACTCGCACCCAGCCGCGGACACCATATACGCCGACGATCTTGCCGACGACGACCAGTTGCGCGTTCGTCGCCGTCATCGCCGAAGTCGCGTCAGGCCTGGGCAGCCGCCTTACGGACCTGCTTGATCAGGCTCTGGACGCGCTCGGACGGCTGCGCGCCATTCTTCAGCCAGTATTCCACGCGCTCCATGTCGAGCTGCAGCGGAACTTCCTGGCCGGCGGCGATGGGATTGAAGAACCCCACGCGCTCGATAAAGCGGCCGTCACGGGAGCTGCGGCTGTCCGTCACCACGACCTGATAGAAAGGACGCTTCTTCGCACCACCGCGAGAAAGTCGAATCGTGACCATTGCTTGCGCTTACCTTTTCGAATTCGGGGCGACCCTCCGGGTCGCGTGAAGGGCGCCATTGTACTGGTTTTGAAGCGAAAGTGAAGCGCGGCCGCAATGAAAATACGCGGCCGCCTCGGACTCAGAATTTCATGCCCGGCGGCAGCGCCCGGCCGCCCATGCCGCCGAACTGCCGCATCAGCTGGCGCATCCCGCCTTTCTTGAACTGCTTCATCATCTTCTGCATCTGCTTGAACTGCTTGAGCAGTCTGTTGACGTCCTGCACCTGGGTGCCGGAACCGGCGGCAATGCGGCGCTTGCGAGAGCCGTTGATGATGTCCGGCTTGCGCCGCTCGACCGGCGTCATGGAGTTGACGATGGCGATCTGGCGCTTGATTTCCTTGTCGTTGACCTGGCTCTTGACCTGCTCGGGGATGTCGCGCATGCCGGGCAGCTTGTCCATCAGGCTGCTGAGACCGCCCATGTTGCCGATCTGCAGCAGCTGCTCGCGGAAATCCTCCAGATCGAAGTCCTTGCCCTTCTTGAGCTTCTGCGCAAGCTTCTCGGCCTTGTCGCGGTCGACGCTGCGCTCGACCTGCTCGACCAGGCTCAGCACGTCGCCCATGCCGAGGATGCGGGACGCCAGCCGGTCGGGGTAGAACGGCTCCAGCGCGTGGCTGCGCTCGCCCATGCCGAGGAACTTGATGGGCTTGCCGGTGACATGTCGCACCGACAGCGCCGCGCCGCCGCGGGCGTCGCCGTCGACCTTGGTGAGGATGACGCCGGTCAGCGGCAAGGCCTCGTCGAAGGCCTTGGCGGTATTGACCGCATCCTGGCCGGTCATGCTGTCCACCACGAACAGCGTCTCGGTCGGCGCGATAGCCTCGTGGATGGCGCGCGCCTCGGCCATCATCTCCGCGTCGATGTGCAGCCGGCCGGCGGTATCGACCAGCAGCACGTCGAAGAACTGCCGCCTGGCCTGCTCCAGCGCGGCCTGGGCGATCGCCACCGGCTGCTGGCCGGGTTCGCTGGGGAAGAATTCGGCGCCCACCTCGCCGGCAAGCGTCCGCAACTGGTCGATGGCGGCCGGCCGATAGACGTCGCAGCTCACCACCATCACCTTCTTCTGCTTGCGCTCCTTCAGAAAGCGCGCCAGCTTGCCGACGCTGGTGGTCTTACCGGCACCCTGCAGGCCGGCGACCATCACCACCACCGGCGGCCGGGCAGCCAGATCGAGGCCGTCATTGGCCTCGCCCATCACCCGGATCAGCTCGTCATGGACGATCTTGATGAAGGCCTGCCCCGGCGTCAGGCTTTTCGCGACCTCCTCGCCCAACGCGCGCGCCTTGACGTCCTTGATGAATTCGCGGACCACCGGCAGCGCCACGTCGGCCTCCAGCAGCGCCATGCGCACCTCGCGCAGGGTGTCGGCGATGTTGTCCTCGGTCAGCCGGCCCTGGCCGCGCAGGCGCTTGACGATGCCGTCGAATCGCTCGCTCAGGTTCTCGAACATGGAATCTCGCTCTCTGTTGAATGATGCGGGCGAGGCAGACCGGCCATTATAGCGCCGGTCAGCCGCCGCGCCGATGATCGCTTCCGCCCCGCCGGGGGATATGCGATTATCGGCCTTCGGCGAAGGCCTACCCATTCATGCTGACAATGCTCCTTGCTTTCACGTCCTTCGGGCTGTACCTGGCTGCCGGGGCCATCCCTGCCCTGCGCCTGCTGCGCGGTCCGGGGCGCTCGCCCGGCAAGCCGCTGATGCTGGCCCTCGGCGCGCTGGCGCTGGCGCTGCACGCCGCCGTTGCCTATCTGTCGTCGCTGGCAGCGGGCGGGCTGTACTTCCACTTCTTTGAAGCCGCATCCATGGTCGGGCTACTGATGGCGGCCATGACGCTGTTCTTCTCGCTCCGCCAGCCGGCCGAGAACATGGGCATACTGACGCTGCCGCTGGCCGGGGCTGCCGTCCTGGCCGGACTGCTGCTCGGCAGCCCCGAGCCCGGCGCCCGCGCCCTGCCGGCGGGGGTCGGGGTACACGTCTACACCTCGCTGCTGGCCTACAGCACCCTGGCCGTGGCCGCCCTGCATGCGGTGCTGCTGGCGTTGCAGGAATCCCGGCTGCGGCATCGCCACCCGGGCGGCTTCGTGCGGTTGCTGCCGTCGCTGCAGGCCATGGAGTCGCTGCTGTTCCAGATGCTGACCCTGGGCTTCGTGCTGCTGACCGGGTCGCTGCTGACCGGCTTCCTCTTTCTGGAAGACATGTTCGCGCAGCACCAGGTTCACAAGACCGTGCTCTCGCTGGTGGCCTGGGTCCTGTTCGCTATTCTTCTCATAGGCCGCTGGCGCTTCGGCTGGCGCGGCCAGACCGCGGTCCGCTGGACCATTGGCGGCTTCATTGCGCTCATGCTTGCCTATTTCGGCAGCAAGTTCGTGCTGGAACTGCTGCTGCATCGGCAATAACACAGCTTGTCCGGAGCAACCCTGGTAGCGGAGAGGTAATCGCTTTTTGACTGAGGTTCCGATAGGCCTGCTGGCCGGCGCGTTGGTCGTGCTCGTTCTTCTTTCTGCCGGATTCTCCGGCTCCGAAACCGGCCTGATGACGCTCAACCGCTACCGGCTGCGTCACCTGGCGAAGTCCGGTCACCGTGGCGCCCGGATCGTGCAGCGGCTGCTGGCACGCCCGGACCGGCTGATCGGCCTGATCCTGCTCGGCAACAACTTCGTCAACA
>JAJUFY010000239.1 GCA_029263635.1 Ectothiorhodospiraceae bacterium
GAGGCATTGTCGGCGGCATGGTCGGTGTCGCGTCACGGGGAAACAACCTGAACGGCTGACAGGGGTAGGGATGAGGTGCGACAGAGGTGCAGTGCTTAGTTCTTCCCCCCTTCGCCCAGCTACGCTAAGCCACTGACGCAGCTTGCCTGCCTGTTCGCCAGCCTGCGCTCGCAGGTGCCTGATCGACCTATACATAGGGCGTTGGCGACGAACTCATATATCTTTTGGTTCCAGGTTCGAATCCTGGTGGGCCCACCAATCATCCTTCCCCCCTGTGCGGGGCAATGTCCGCCGGAGCCAGTCGCATATAGCGGCCGAGCCCGGCCAGGATGGCCAGCAGCGCATCGTAGCTGGACGGCTTGACGAGGTAGTCATCGGCGCCGGCCGCCTTGGCGCGCTCGACGTCCTTGACGTGCGAGGAGGTGCTGAGGATCACGACCGGGGTCCGCGCCAGGACCGGCTGAGCCCGCACGAATTCCAGCACCTCGTGACCGACGCCGTCGCCGAGGTTGAGATCCAGCAGCATCAGGTCCGGCGCCGTATCGTCGTCGCCGGCGGCCCAGCCCTGCAGACGCTCGAGTGCGCCCCGGCAGGAAGTGGCGACATCGAGCTGAGCCTGGACTCCGCATTCCTCCAGGCCGATGCGGATCAGCATGACGGCGGCCGGGTCATCGTCGACGAGAAACATGCGGGCAGGGGCTGGCCTAGGCTCGGTCATCGCACTTGTTCTTGCAGGTCCGGTGAGACGGACCTGCCACCTTACCCGCTGCCGCGCCGTATAAGCGTGAACCCGGTCAAAGCGCGGGCGGTCATGCCCGCGCCGCACCTGCCGAGCTACTGCTGCCCGGCCCAGTACGGTGCCCGCAGCTCGCGCTTGAGCACCTTGCCGATGGTCGAACGAGGCAGTTCAGAACGGAATTCCACGGCGGACAGGCGCTGGGTCTTGCCGAGCCGTTCGTTGGCCCAGGCCAGCAGCTCGGCCTCGGTGACCGCGGCGCCACTGCGCAGCACCACCAGCCCCAACGGGGTTTCGCCCCACTGGCTGCTGGGAATGCCGATCACCGCCGCATCCGCCACCTCGGGATGCTGCAGCAGCACCTGTTCGAGGTCGGCGGCGTAGATGTTGAAGCCGCCGGAGATGATCATGTCCTTGCGCCGATCCAGCACATACAGGAAGCCGTCCTCGTCCAGGCGGCCCATGTCGCCGCTGCGGTAGAACCATTCGCCCTCCGGACTCTGCCAGAGCAGCTCGCGGGTGAGGTCGTCGCGGTTGAGATAGCCGCGCATCATGGCACCGCCGCGGCCGACGATCTCGCCGATCTCGCCGCGCGGCAGCTCCCGGCCCTGCTCGTCGATGATCCGGACCTCCACGCCGGCCGCCGGCCGGCCCACCGAATCCAGCTTGTCGGGGAAACTGGCCGCATCCAGCGTGGTGCTGACGCCGCCCTCGGTCAGGCCATAGATCTCGTAGACCTTGCCGGGCCAACGGTCGAGTGCCTCGCGGATGACGTGTGCCCGCAGCGGCGCCGAGGTGGAGAGCTTGACCTGGAAGCTCGACAGGTCGAAGCGCTCGAAGTCCGGCACCGCCAGGATCCGCTCGTACTGCACCGGCACCAGCATGGCGTGCGTCACCCGGTGCCGCTCGGCAAGCTCCAGGAAGCCGCGGGCGTCGAACTTGGCCATCAGCACCAGGGTGCCGCCGAAGGCGAGCGTGGGCAGGGCCGCCACCAGCGTGGTGTTGGAGTAGAGCGGGGTCGACACCAGGGTAATGGCGTCGCCGTTAAGGCCGTAGGCGCCGCAGAGCCGGTTGATCTGGCGGCTGCGCATGCGGTGATCGTGGACGATGCCCTTGGGCGTGCCGGTGGTGCCGGAGCTGTAGATCACGTTGAAGGGATGATCCGGGGTGATCTCCACCACGGGCGCTGTCGCCGGGGCATCCGCCAGCCAGTCCTCGAAGCCCTGCCAGCCCGCATCGCTGAAGTCCAGGCCAACCATCCGCTCCGGAGTCACGTTCTGCAGCTTGCCGCGCAGCGGCTCGATCAGCCCGCGGTTGCGCGCCGAGACGAACAGCCAGCGGGAACCGCAGTCGTCGACCATCAGCCGCAGGCTGTCGCCGGCCGCCATGCCGGACAGCGGCACCATGCAGGCACCGGCAGCAAGCACCCCAAGGTAAAGCGCCACGTAGTCGGCGCTGTTCTCAGACAGGCCGGCCACCATGTCGCCGGGCTGCACGCCCAGCGCGATGAGCCGGTTGGCGATGCGGTTGACGCGCTGGCCGAGCTCGCTCCAGGTCACCACGCGCTCGCCGTCGTGGATCGCCGCCTTGCCGGATTCCGTCGCTGCACACTGCCGGATCATCTGCGGCAGCGACAGAAAGGTCTCGTTCTCGATCTCCGGGGCATAGACCGGCATGCTCAGGGCGGTGCTCATGGGGGGTTCTCCTTGCTGCTGACCGCGCCGCCGGACCGCCGAGGCCGCCCTGTCGGCGCAGAACGGCGGCCATGATACCGCGTCTTGGTGCAGCGCAATGCGGCCACCAACGCACGTTCGCTGCTGCGCGGGAGTTGGGCGCCACCGTTGCTGGCAGAGGCGGGCTCAAGACGGCTGTCGCCGCCGGCCGGCAATCAGGTCTTATTGCTGAGGTAAGGGCAGCCGCCTTCCTCAAGCGGGCGGAAGGCCTGTGCGCCGGGAATCACCTGCAGGAGCCTGTAGTAATCGCCCAGTGCTGCCACGTCCTGCGGCCGCTTGACCTCGAGCAGGTACATGTCCATCAACAGCCGGCCGTCCTCGCGCAGCTTGCCGTTGCGGGCGAAGAAATCGTTGACCGGGAGCGCACGCATCTTGGCAATCACGGCCCTGGCATGGTCCGTGCCGGCTGCCTCTACCGCCTTGAAATAGTGCATCAGCGCCGAGTAGACGCTGGCCTGGAACATGGTCGCGTTGCTGCCGGAACGGTCCCGGAAGCGCTTGCTCCAGGCGCGCGTCTGCTCGTCGTAGTTCCAGTAGAAGGCGGTGGTCAGCTGCAGCCCCTGGGCAGCCAGCTGCCCCAGGTCCTGCACGGTGGCTTCAGTGATCAGCAATCCGGCCAGTCGCCGTCCGCCGTTCTTGCCGATGCCGAACTCGTCTGCCTGTCGGATGACGCGGATCGCATCGTCGCCGACGCTGGCAAGCGCGATCACCTTGGCCCCGGACCTGGCAGCCGCCGCGAGCTGCCGGCTGAAATCGGTCGCCTTGAGCGGATGCAGCGAGGTGCCCAGCACCTTGCCGCCGCGGCGCTCGATGATGCCCGTGGCTTCCGCCTGCAGGGTCCGGCCCATGCTGTAGTCGGCGGCAATGAAATACCAGCTGTCGCCACCCTGCTCGATGATGGCCGTGGCCGCGCCGGCAGCCAGGGCGTAGGTATCGTAGGACCAGTGCACGCTGGTCGGCGAGCACTCGGCACCGGTCAGCAACGAAGCTGCCGAGCCGGTATGGATCGCCAGGATCCCGTTCTCGCGGGCATAGCGCTGGATCGGCAGGGCGACGTTGGTGCCGACCATCTCGATGAACAGGTCGACCTTCTCGTTCTCGTGGAGATCCTTGGCATGCCGCATGCCGGTTTCGGCATCGAGCTTGTGGTCGCGGGCATGCAGTCGGATCTTCTTGCCGTTGACCTTGCCGCCGAAATCCTCGATCGCCATCTCGGCGGCGATGACCGCGCCCAGCCCGACCTGTCTGTAGGTGCTGGACAGGTCGGTGATGAGACCGATGCGGACCTCGTCGTCGGAGATGGCTGCCTTCGCATTAACCACCGGCAGCGCCAGCAGCAAGGCACCGATCCAGCCGCGCACCCTCGTCACCTTTGCCCTCGCTTCTCGTCCCTGTGCCTTGGCCGCAGCGCGCCCGGTCCTGCCGCAACGGGTCAGACCTTCGGCATCGCCC
>JAJUFY010000436.1 GCA_029263635.1 Ectothiorhodospiraceae bacterium
ATCGTCGCCGATCGCGGCATCCATGCCCGGGTGGGGGCAGCAACCTGGGAGACGATCTGCCAGGACATGGAAGCCCATTTCCGCCGCGGCGATTTCGAACAGGGGGTGGTTACCGGGATCCGGGCGGTCGGCGGATGTCTGGCGGAGCACTTTCCCGGTCCCGGCGGGGCCGAGCTGCCGGATGCCCCGGTGCTCCTGTAGCCGAGCTGCTGTCGTCGTCGCCGCGCCTCGGGCGGCGCAACTTGCTGATGTCCTCCGGCGGATCGATCGGCGGTCGCCCGATCTTCTCCTGGGCCCGCACTTGCATGATGGTGTGCCGTACGCCGATGAGGAAGGCAATCAGGAAGAACGTGCCGAGGAACGGCACGCCAGCCGGCGAGAGCACGATGCCGAGCGGCGAGACCTGGACGAACCAGGCGGCAGCGCCCAGCGCATACCAGCGCCCGGCGAAGACATTGCCATAGTCCCGGCACCAGGCCATGCGTTGCCTGCGGTCCTCGGCCGTGGCGGCCGGCATGCGGCGGAGGTGCCAGCTCGCGAACAGGTAGGCTGCGAGCATCTGGGGTACGGCAAGGTGTTGATACCGATTCTGCTTTTTCATCGGCCTCCTCCGCTGTTGCGATGGATGGCAAGAGGGCCTCAGCGCCGTAAAAGCAGGAGAGGGAACCGGTGAGGTAAGGGCGTTCACCGGCCCGGAAAAGGGTTGCGCATGGTTTTCATACACCATGCTAGCATCCGGTCGAGGCGATGCAGAGGCGTTGCCGGATCGGGACAACAACCAAGTTCGGCCGCGTTTGCGGCCTTGAGCGGACGGGGGGAGACGATATGCAGGCAAGGATGTTGCGGCACCCGCTCACCGGCTGGCTGCTCGGCGCCCAGCTGCTGCTGGGGAGCATGTCGGCGGCACTGGCGGAAACGCTGGTGTCGGTGTGGGGCGAGGTTGCAGACCCGCGGGACGGCGTGTACCTGTCGACCCCGGTGGCGATGGCGCAGGGCGCCGACGGCCATGTCTATGTCGCCGACATGGGCAACAGCCGGATCGTCCGGTTCGCGGTCGACGCTACCAGGGAGCAGCCGGCCATCGAGGTGGTCGGCGTCTACGGCAAGAACGGCCACGCGCCGGGCAAGCTCGATCTGCCGTTCGGCGTGGCCGTGGACCGCCAGGGCAATATCCTGGTTGCCGATACCGCCAATTCCCGCATCCAGAAATTCAGCCCGCGCATGAAGCTGCTGGCGCGCTGGGGCAGCGAAGGCAGCGGGCCGGGGCAGTTCCGGCTGCCGCGCGAGATCGCCGTTGACAGCCAGAACCGCTATTTCGTCACCGACGAGTTCAACAGCCGTATCCAGGTGTTCGACGCCAATGGCCGTCATCTGTACCAGATCGGCGGCTATGGCACCGGCCCGGGGCAGTTCCGCTTTCCGCAGGGCATCGCCATCGATGCCGACGACAACCTGTTCGTGGCAGACACCTTCAACCACCGTGTCCAGAAGCTCCGCACCAGCGGCGAGTTCGTCGCGCAGATCGGCATGACCGGCCTGGCCGGGGATGGCGCCGACCTGCTGCAGTTTCCGCGTGGGGTCGGGGTCGATCCGCAGGGCAACGTTTACGTCGTCGATACCTACAACCACAAGGTCAAGAAATACTCCCGAGCGCTCGACTACATGTACAGCGCCGGCCTGGAGGTCGGGCCAAACTATGCGCCCGCCTATCCGAACCAGGTGCTGCCGGTGGCAGCGGACGTGTTCTACGTCAGCGATAC
>JAJUFY010000473.1 GCA_029263635.1 Ectothiorhodospiraceae bacterium
GAGATCATCCGCATGTTCAACTCTGCGTTCGATGCGATCGGCGCTCGGCCCGGCGACTATTACCCACCGGCGCTGCGCGAGGAGATCGACAGCCTGAATGCCTGGATTTATGACCGGGTGAATAACGGGGTTTATAAGGCGGGTTTCGCCACCACGCAGGAGGCTTACGAGCAGGCCGTATTTCCTTTGTTCGAGGCGCTGGATGAGCTGGAGCGGCGCCTGTCGCAGCAGCGCTACTTGCTCGGCGAGCAGGTCACGGAGGCAGACTGGCGGCTGTTTACGACTCTGGTCCGGTACGATCCGCTCTACCACGGGCACTTCAAATGCAACCTGAAGCGCATAGAGGACTATCCGCATCTGGCCGGCTATGTGCGCGAGCTTTACCAGTGGCCGGACGTGGCCGAGACGGTCGATATGAAACATATCAAGGAGCATTACTACCGCAGCCACGCCACCATCAATCCGACCGGCGTGGTGCCAGCCGGGCCAGCGCTGGACCTGGAGCTTCCGCACGGGCGCGACCGTATCTTCGCTGCCCGTCGCTGAGCGCGATGGATGGCGCCGTAAAGTAACGGGTGCCGGCAAGCGTCCGGGCGGCCGGCGTCGGTTACAGGGCGAACCGCATCGACAGGTCGATGGCCCGCACGTGCTTGGTGATGGCGCCGACGGAGATGAAGTCGACGCCGGTTTCGGCGACGGCGCGCAGGCGGTCCAGTTCCATATTGCCGGAGGCTTCCAGCGTGGCGCGGCCGGCGGTCAGGGCGACGGCCTGGCGCAGGTCGTCGAGACTGAAGTTGTCGAGCAGGATCTGCTTGGCGCCGGCCTGCAGTGCTTCTTCGAGCTGTTCCAGCGTTTCCACCTCGATTTCGGTCGGCACGTTCGGGTGCAGGCGTCGGGCTTCCTCCAGCGCCTTGGCGATCGAACCGGCCGCGTAGATATGGTTCTCCTTGATCAGGATGGCGTCGTACAGGCCGATACGGTGGTTGCTGGCGCCGCCGCAGCGGACCGCGTACTTCTGCGCGAGCCGCAGGCCGGGGACGGTCTTGCGGGTATCGAGGATGCGGGTTTTGGTGCCGGCGACGGCATCGGCATAGCGGCGGGCGACAGTGGCGGTGCCGGAGAGCAGCTGCAGGAAGTTGAGCGCGCTGCGTTCGCCGGTGAACAGCGCCCGCACGGGGCCTTCCAGCCGGCACAGCTGCTGGTCCGCCTCGACGCTATCGCCATCCTTCACCAGCCATTCCACCGTCACGCGCGGGTCGACCTGCCGGAACACCTCGTCGAACCAGGCCTGACCGCAGACCACGGCCTGCTCGCGCACGATCACCTTGGCCTGGCCGATGCGGTCGGCCGGCAGCAGGTCGGCGGTGAGATCGCCGCTGCCGACATCCTCGGCGAGGGCGCGGGCGACATCGGCCTGAAGCTGGTTCTGGTCGATCATGTGATGGGTCCTCATCGCTGCGACACGGCAAGCCTGGACGGCATGCGGTCGTGTGGGTGACGGCTGGCATCAGCCAAGGCCATTCAATGCCTTGGCGGCGGCAACAACGGCA